>JAZRCU010000155.1:0-1804 GCA_045659965.1 Faecousia sp. | reverse complement strand
GGAGGCATATTTTCTTTTTTATTCATGATCTGCGCCTCCTTTCTTCTGCGATGCATATACTTCGCGGTAAATATCGCAATTCTTCAAAAGCTCGGTGTGCTTACCGACGGCAACAACTTTACCATCGTCCAGAACGATGATCTGATCTGCGTGCTGTACCGAGCTGATACGCTGTGCAATGATGATTTTTGTGATGTCGGGAATGTATTCCGCAAATGCCCTTTGAATAGAAGCATCGGTTTTGGTATCCACTGCACTTGTAGAATCGTCCAATATCAAAACCTTTGGCTTTTTCAGCAGAGCACGGGCAATACAAAGGCGCTGCTTCTGACCACCCGATACGTTGGTGCCGCCTTGCTCAATATAGGTATCATACTTGTCGGGGAAGCTTTGAATAAACTCGTCCGCACAGGCAAGTTTGCAGGCCTGTTCGATCCCTTCGTCAGTGGGATTTTCGTCGCCCCAGCGCAGATTTTCCTTGATGGTACCGGAAAACAGTTCGTTCTTTTGCAGCACCATGGCAACGGCGTTGCGGAGAGCGGTCAGATCATAGTTCCGGACATCCACACCGCCCAGCAGAAGGCGACCGCCCGTCACATCGTACAGACGGGGGATCAGCTGCACCAGGCTGGACTTTGACGATCCTGTGCCGCCGATGATACCCACGGTTTCGCCGGAAGCAATGGAAAGGTTGATGTTGCCCAGCACCTTTTTGTCGGCCTTGGAGGCATAGACGAAGTCTACAGCCTCAAAGAGGATAGAACCGTCCTTTACCGCCATTTGGGGCTGCTCCGGATTTGCAATATCGGTTTTTTCCTCCAGAATTTCCGCAATTCGCCGAGCAGAAGCCAGGGATATGGTCATCATGGCAAACACCATGGAGAGCATCATAAGGCTCATGAGGATCTGCATGGCATAGGCAAACATAGCCGTCAGATCGCCCGTAGTCATACCGAAGGCAGCATTGTTTCCGCTGCCGATGATAGCCTTTGCGCCGATCCACGAAATGAGGATCATGGAGGCGTACATGAAGAACTGCATGATGGGAGAGTTGAAAGCCAAAAGCCGTTCGCCTTTTGCAAAATCACGGTAGGTGCTCTCGGAAATCCCCTTGAATTTCTTTATCTCGTTGCTCTCTTGATTAAAGGATTTGACAACGCGGATGCCGCGCACGTTTTCCTGTACTACGTTATTCAGCTGGTCGTAGGTGCGAAAAACACGGTTAAATACGGGATGTACGTTTTTGACGATCAACAGCAGCAATCCTGCCATGAGTGGAATGATGGCAAGAAATATCCACGCAATCGAGCTGTTGATGCTAAAGGCTACTGCCATGGAAAAGATCAGCATAATAGGACCGCGAATCGCCATACGGATCAGCATCTGATACGAGTTCTGGATGTTGGTCACATCGGTGGTAAGTCTTGTCACGATGGATGCCGTGGAGAACTTATCGATGTTGGAAAAGGCAAAGGTTTGCACGTTATCGTACATATCCTGCCTTAGATTGGCGGAAAATCCCACCGAGGTCTTGGCGGCGATATGTGCCGAAAGCACGCCAGTAAAGAGCTGAAGCGCGGCAAATATCAAAAGAGCAATACCGTATTTCCATACGGCGCTCATTTCGCCAAGGTCAATACCCTTGTCGATAATTTCTGCCATACAAAGCGGTATCAGAATCTCAAACGCCGCTTCCAGTATCGACAAAATGATTGTCAGGATAGAGCCTTTTTTATGCTCACGCAGGCTCTTTGCTAATGTTTTGATCATAGGTTCCTCCTTTTAGTGTAGCGCGCTACACTTT
>JAZRCU010000154.1:0-3222 GCA_045659965.1 Faecousia sp. | reverse complement strand
GTCCCATGTGTGCCGGTGCCATCATCAACGCCAGAATTCCCCGGGTAGTCTGTGGGGCAAGAGATGACAAATGCGGCGCTTGCGGCTCGGTATGTGATCTGTTTTCCATGGATTTTAACCACCATCCCCAAATTGAGTTTGGCTTCCGAGAAGCAGAAGCCAAAGCCCTTTTACAGGAATTTTTCCAAGATCTTCGGGTGAAACTCCAAAGCCGTCCTAAGTGGAAACCATAAGAAAAAAGAGAGAACAATTCGGCAAAGCCGAACTGTTCTCTTTTTCTTTTCTCATGTCTTTACAGGAGGTAAGTATGGATCCCCAGCAGAGGTGTTTGCAAACCGGGGCGGCTGCATTGGCGGTGGCCATTTTACTCAGATTGGTAGCCGGAGGGGCAGCGGGCGGCCTTTTGCAAGTGCTGACCAGCCCGGCAGCAGTCAGTACTTTTTTCTTTTTGGAAACCGGCCGGATCTTAGAGTACGACCGCGCCCCCTTGGCAGAGCTTTTTCCCACCGCCACCATCCCCACAGAAGATCCCAGCCCCGTATCTATGGATGCGGTGGCGGTGTTTGGCGAGGCGGATGCCGCCTTGGTACAGGTCAATAGCGCCTGCGGCTATGACACCCCGGTGGCCGGCTGGCTGGAAACTGCCCTAAGCTGGAATTTAAAAAGTGACCAGCCCACGGTGCTGATCGTCCACAGTCACGGCACAGAAAGCTACACCAAAACAGAAGCTTATGAAGAGTCCACCGCTTACCGCACCAAGGACACCGGCTACAATGTGGTGTCCATCGGAGATCGGCTGGTGCAGGCCCTGCAAAAGCAAGGCATCCAAGCTCTCCACGACCGCACCATGCACGATGACCCCTCTTATAATGATTCCTATCATAACGCCCGGGCATCTATTGAACACTACCTTGATGCGTATCCTTCTATCCGCTTGGTGCTGGATATCCACCGGGACGCGGTGGCAGAGGGCAGCAGCCAGATGGCCTTTACCACAGAAGATGGCACGCTGGCTCAGCTGATGCTGGTGGTAGGCACCGATGCCGGCGGGCTGAGCCACCCCCAATGGGAGCAGAATATGTCTTTGGCCGTCAAGCTTCATGCCCAGCTGGAAAAGGATGTGCCGGGGATCTGCCGTCCCATCAGTTTCCGTTCCCAGCGGTTTAATCAGGACCTTTCCACCGGAGCGCTGATCGTGGAAGTTGGGGGCACCGGAAACACCCGGCAGCAAGCCTTAGCTGCCGTCGAGGTGCTGGCCCAAGCCATCGGGAAACTTTCCTTTGGGGCAAACTTACAGTAAATTCCACCAAGATAATTGATGGGCTTCCGCCACCGCCCGGATCAGGCTGGAAAGCTCCCAGCAGCAGGCGGCATAGTGGGTCTTTTCTTCCTCCTTGGCATAGGCCTCCAACTGAGAAAATAATCCGTCGATCTCATCCATGGGAACATGATCCGCCAAAGAGGCGGTAATATTCCACTGCTGCTCCCATTTTGTTTTGGCTTCCTCGCCTAAGGCAACCGCCTGAGAAAATGACCCCCCTAAGGCTTCCTCTGCTGCCTGCTCTAAGGTGTTTGAGAGGGGCAGCTGCATCGCGTCCATCTTCCCGGAAACAAAGATCCCCAACCCCAACAAAACTACCAGCAGCGCTGCGCCGAAACACACGCTTCTCATTTATTCTTCTCCTTCGGAATGCATAAAATATGGTCTTGCTGATCCAAGGTCATAAAATAGACCTCCTCCGGCGCTGTGCCCCGGGACTGTAATTCCCGACGCAGCCACCGGAGGTCTTTTTTTATAAGCTGCAGGTTTTCCGGGATGATCTTTCCGTCAGAGATCAAGGTGATGGGCAGACTCTGCTTGTCCGTCTGGATCTTTGCCTCCTTGGCGGTGGCAGGGCGGTGCTTGGGATAGGGAAACACCGAAAGATTCCCGTCTGTTTCCAAAATGGCATACTGCACCTGCTCCACATCCAGCACATCCTTTTGCCGCAGATGGCTGGTCAGCTCGTCCAGACTCACCCGGGTGAGCTTCAAGTTTTCTTGCATAATGTTTCCGTTTTCTACTAAAATAACCGGTTTTCCGCATAATAGTTTTCTAACAGTTAAGTTTTTTACAGAAAGCCATGAAAGCACCAATTCCATACCCAGCACCGTCAAAATCGGCACAAGCCCAGAAAACAGGGGAATTCCTCCATCCTGCATCGGGATGGCCGCCAAGTTGGCCACCAACATCGTCACCACAAATTCCGCCGGCTCCATCTGGCCGATCTGTCGTTTGCCCATAAGCCGGATAATGGCGATCAGCACCCCATAAAGCACCAATGTACGAAGATAGGATAAGATCAACACTGCCACCTTCCTTTCTTTTCCTATGGTTTCCAAAAAATGCCCGGTTATCCATAGAAATGCTGTTTGACGGAATTGGGAAAATAAGGTAAAATAGCAAAAAGAAATCTTATGTTTGGAGGAATGGCTATGGAGCTTCTTTGTCCTGTTTGTGCCAAGGCGCTGACCCGGGAACAAAATACCTGCCGTTGTGAAAATCACCATAGCTTTGACGTAGCAAGACAAGGTTATGTAAACCTATTGACTGTCCAGCAAAAACATTCTCTCCATCCCGGAGACACCAAGGAGCAGGTGCTGGCCCGGCGGCGGTTTTTAGATGCCGGTTTTTATGCCCCCATTGCCGAGGCCCTGTGCCGTGTGGCCAAAGAATTTGGCAGCCGGAGCAAGGTGCTGGATGCCGGATGCGGCGAAGGCTACTATTCTAACCAGCTGCAGCAGGCCTTAGATGCCGATCTTTTGGGTCTGGATGTGTCCAAGGAGGCGGTCCGGGTGGCAGCGGGCAAATATAAAAATTGCCAATTTGTCTGCGGCACAGCCGCCCATCTTCCTGTCCGGGATCATAGCCTTGATCTTTTGACCAGTCTGTTTGCTGTGACGCTGCCGGAGGAATTTTCCCGGGTACTGAAAGAGGACGGCATCTTTATTCAGGTCCTTGCCGCAAAGGATCATCTACTGGGGCTAAAATCCATTATCTATCCCTCCTTGACAGATAAGGAAAAGGACTCCACTCCGGAACTTGCCGGGTTTACCTTGGTCAAAAGCGAAAAGATCTCCTTTTCCTTCACCGTTACCGGGGATCAGATCATGGACTTACTCAGCATGACACCCCATATTTACCGAATCAGCAAGGAGGGTCTTGCCCGTCTACAGGCCACC
>JAZRCU010000153.1:0-6586 GCA_045659965.1 Faecousia sp. | reverse complement strand
GGCACCAAGGAAATGCTCAGCGCCAGAACGATGGCAAAGATAGGAAGCACGGATTTTAAGGACTCTGCCAAGGCTGCGCCTATTTCATTTTGAAATACACTTTTTTTAATCATTTTATTCGTCCATATTCGCAAGTACCATCATCGGTACGAATTTTCATAGTATATTATACTGGAAAATTATGAATTTTTCAACTTGTTTATGTCAATAAAACGGTCCGGCTGGTAAAATCAGCCGGAGCGCCTAACATTTTTACATTAGTCCCATGCACCAGATCACCACCAAAGCCGTTAGGGTGACTAAGGTGTCGATGGTGATGCCATAAAACATGGGTTTCAGACCCGCTTTTTTGAAATCTGTCAGGCTGGTGTTCAGGCCAATGGCCGCCAAAGCCGTGACCATCAGAAACTTGCTGGTTGTCTTGATCGCGGAAGATACTGCTGCCGGGATGAAGCCTACGCTATTAAACACCGCCAGCAGCAAGAAACCACCGATAAACCAAGGAATGATCTTCATAAGGTTTACTTTCTGGCCCTTGTTTTCTGCCTGCAGCTGCTTTTTCTTCATCCGGGTGCCGATATAGGCAAAGACCAGCACCGTGGGGATAATGGCAATGGTGCGGGTCAGCTTCACCATGGTAGCAAAATCACCGGCAGCTTCAGAGAAAGCATAGCCGGAAGCCACCACGCTGGCAGTATCGTTGACAGATGTGCCTGCCCAGATGCCGTAGGCGATGTCCGTCATGCCCAAGGCCTTGCCCATAAGGGGATACAGGGCGATCATCACCATATCAAATAAGAAGGTGGAGGACATGGCAAAGGCGATGTCTGTATCCTCTGCATCGATCACCGGGGCAATGGCTGCCACCGCAGAGCCGCCGCAAATGCCTGTGCCGGCAGAAATGAGGTTGCTCAGCTTCCAGTTCAGGCCGAAAAGCTTGCGGATAAAGTAGCCGCCACCAAAGCACATAGCGAAGGTGAAGATCATCACAAAGAAGGTCATTTTGCCCACAGACATAATGGTGCTCACAGACAAGGATGCACCCAGCAGCACAATGGCGGCTTTTAAGATCTTCTTAGAGGCAAACTTTAAAGCAGGCTTGAGCCATGCAGGATGGAAAAAGTGATTGATGATAGTGCCGGTAAACAGGGCGATGATAGATGCGCCCAACAAGTCTCCGGGGATCAGCTTTTCAAGGCCTACAGAAAAAGATGCCACCGCAAAGCAGATGGCAAGGCCCAAAAGGAACAACCAGCGGTTTTTTTCATTGTTTTTCATAATTGCACTTCCAGAAATTTTTTCTTTATTGTACCATCAATGGACAGAAAAGAAAAGGCTTTTCAAAAAAAATGACGGATCGAAAGATCCTTCATTTTCTTTACTTTTCCAAAATGGGAACGTTGTTTTTCTTGCTAAGGTACTGCATGACCAGTACTGCCACTACCAGCACAAAGCCGGCCAAGTCAGTCCAAATACCGGGAATGACCATCAGCAGACCACCTGCTACGCAGATCAAACGCTCATACCACTGCATATGGCACAGGAAGTAGCCTTCCAAGGCCGCACTGATAGAGATAATACCGGCAATGGAGGACACAGAAATCAGCACCACACTCCAAACCGTTACATTATCGCCAACAAAGATCATCTCCGGATTGAGCGCGAAGATGTAAGGCACGATGAAAGCAGCGATGGCCAGCTTGGTGGAGGTCAAGGCTGTTTTCATGGGGTTTGCCTGGGCGATGGCTGCGCCGGCATAAGCCGCCAGAGCCACGGGAGGTGTCAGGTCGGCAACGATGCCGAAATAGAACACGAAGAAGTGGGCAGCGATCATAGGCACGCCCATCTTCACCAAGATGGGAGCGCAAGTAGCCGCCATAATGCAGTAGTTTGCGGTGGTGGGAACGCCCATGCCCAGCACGATGCAGCAAAGCATGGTCAAAAACAACGCCACAATGACCTGATTGCCTGCCAGCGCAACAATGCCGTTAAAAAGCATGTAGGCAAGACCGGTGACACCGATCAGGCCAGCGATGACACCTGCGATGCCGCAGGCTACGGCCACGGTGATCATGCCCTGTCCGCCGGCTGCCAAGGCTTCTAAGAAGCGCTTGGGGGTGATCCGGTGTTCCTTATTAAACAGGCTCACCACGATGGCCACTACCACGGCAATGGCAGCTGCGTAAGCGATGGAACGCTTGCTGGTGCCAACCAGATAAATCAGCAAAATCAAAGGCAGCAGCAGGTATGTCTGCTTCAGCAGAGGTACCAGCTTGGGCATTTCGTCCTTGTTAAGACCCCGCAGACCTTCCTTCTTTGCCTCCAGGTGGACGGCAATAAACACGCCTACAAAGTACAAAACAGCAGGCAAAATGGCCCGCAGCACAATGTCGGAATAGGGTACACCCACAGTTTCTGCCATCAAGAAGGCAGCTGCGCCCATGATGGGGGGCATGATCTGTCCGCCGGTAGAAGCAGAAGCTTCCGCAGCAGCGGCAAACTCGGGCTTATAGCCGGTCTTTTTCATCAGAGGGATGGTCACAGCGCCGGAGCCAACGGTGTTGGCTACGGAAGAGCCGGAGACCATACCTTCCATAGCAGAAGCCACAACCGCCACCTTTGCAGGGCCGCCGGCGAACCGGCCAACCAGGGCATTGGCGATCTGGATAAAGAAATCTGCAATGCCGGTGCGCTCTAAGAATGCGCCGAAGATGATGAACATCACGATGTACTTAGAGCAGACGTTAACAGGAGTGGACAGGATGCCTTCCTTGGAGAAGAACAGGGTCTTAATAATGTTGGTGATCCGGCTCCACATGTTGGGGTTGGTAGAGCCCCAGATCAATGCGTAGATCAAAAGAGCGCCAGCCACGATCAAAATGGGAAGGCCCACGCTTCTTCTGCAAAGCTCCACCAGACAAGCAACGCCAATGATGCCGATCACCACCTCTAAGCTGGAAATACGGCTTAAGGAAATGATGGCATTTGCGTTAAAGGTGAAGTACAGGAAGGAGGCCGTGCCAAGAACCATCAGCACGATATCGTACCAAGGCATGTAGTTTACTCTTTGCTGACCCTTTTTCACCGGGAATACGATGTAGCCGATCAGCACGATGTAAGCCATGAAAGTGGTCAGTCGGATCTCGTCCAGCCAAGTGGCAAACAGTGTCACATAAATACAGAAAACAGAAAACAAAGCCAGGATGCAAGTAACCACCAGCTTGGGCGTTCCTTCCCAAACCCGGGTGTTAGATTCCCGGTCAAACTTTTTCATGACCTCGTCTACATTCATCGGCTCTGCAACTGTTTGATTTTTCTTATTAAACAGAGACATTGGTAAAACGATCCTTACTTTAAAATTTAAGGGGCTGTTTCCAGCCCCTTAGCTTAGAAAATTACGCTACGGTGATGCCCTTTTCAGCAAAGTACTTGGCAGCGCCGGGATGGAAGGGAGCGGTCATACCCTCGGTAGCATTCTCCAGGGACAGCTCAGCGCCCTTAGCGTGGGCAGCCTTCACTTCGTCGATGTGATCGAAGATAGCCTTGGTGATGTTGTAAACGGCAGTCTCATCAGCAGAGGTGCTGACGATCAGAGTTGCCTTAACGGTGACAGTGGTGATGTCCTCAGTCTGGCCGTTGTAGGTGTTAGCGGGGATGGTGTAAGCGGTGTAGTAGGGGGACTCAGCCATCAGCTTGTCAGCCACTTCGCCATCAATGGGAACCAAGTAAGCGCTGGCGCTGGTGCACAGTTCCTGCGCAGCAGGAGTGGGAGCGCCGGCAACGATAAATGCAGCGTCGATCTTGCCGTCCTTCAAAGCGTCGGCAGAATCAGCAAAGGACTGGTACTGAGGATCAATGTCAGCCTCGGTCAGGCCAGCAGCAGCCAGAACGTCCATAGCGTTGAAGTAAACGCCGGAGCCTGCAGCGCCGATGGAGACCTTCTTGCCCTTCAGGTCAGCAACGGTCTTGATCTCGGGATCCATGGTCAGCAGCTGAACAGCCTCAGCGTACAGGCCGCCGATTACGCGGAAGGAATCCATCTTGCCTTCTACTTCGAAGGAACGAGTGCCGGCTGCAGCGTAAGCCATAACGTCGGACTGTACGGTAGCCAGCTGATAGTCGCCAGCGTCGATGCCCAGGATGTTAGCCTTGGAGCCGTCGGTGGAGACCACGTTGATGGTGATGTTAGCTACATTCTTGATCTGGGTGCCCAGAATTCCGCCGTAGCCGTAGTAAGTACCTGCAGTACCGCCGGTACCCATGGTCATAGCAGTGTTGCCGCCGCAAGCGCACAGGGCGATGACGGTAGCCAGAACCAAACAAATTGCCAATAATTTTTTCATAATTCTCTCTCCTTTGGGTAATTTTCGTATAAAAATAATACTGGACATACTATATCACAAACTACCATAAAAAAGCAAGAGGTTTTCGCAATGTTTTCCAGAAAAATACATTTGTGCACACAAGAAACATTATTTTTTGTAAAAATTGCAAGAAAAACCCCCTCAAAAGAGGGGGTCTGCATTAACGAGTGATGCCTTTGTAGGTGGATTTGATGGTCTGGTAGCTTTCCAGATTGCCTACGTCATAGCGGTCACCGGGCATTTCCATGGCATATACGGCGGTCTGCTTGGCCAGCCATGCAAGAAAGCTGCCGGGAGCGTCTACGCCGCAGCCGCTGTCGATGCCCTTTTGCACCATCTTGACATCTTCTTTCGTGTAATAGTAGAAGGCCGGGCTGACCCAATGGGTCTCGGGGGTGGGGGATTTTTCCGTCATGTTGACGATCTTATCATTCTCATCCACAGTCACCACGCCGGTTTTCAGAAGCTTCTTTTCATCGGCTTCATAATAGCGCATGGTGCAAGATGCCTGCTTGCGTCTTGCATAATCGATAAACTTGGTCAGGCTGAAATCCAGCACATTGTCACCGGCGATCACCAGCATATCATCGTCCAGCTTCAGCTGGTCAATGGCAAACTGGATATCCTTCACCGCGCCAAGTCTTGTTTCATTGGTGGAGGTGCCGTCGTCTACCACGGTGATCTTCTGGGGCCGGGTGGCTGCCCATGCTTCAAAATGATGGGCAAATTTATGGTTGGAGATCACCACATATTCATCAATGAGGCCTGTGGTGTCCATATCCTCCACCAGCCAGTCCAGAATGGTCTTGCCACCAACTTCCAGCAAAGGCTTGGGGAAATTTTCTGTCAGGGGGTACAGTCTGGTAGCATAGCCCGCTGCCAAGATCAAACATTTCATAAGTTCACTCCGTCTGCGCTTTGACAAATATGCGCGCTGTATTTTTCCGCCAAATGGGGGAAGGATTTGAGATACTCTATCCGGACATGCTCCAAAATGGACTGCTCATAGGCAGGGTCAATGATGGCCATGCAGCAGCCTTTGAAGCCGGCACCGGAGAACCGGCCGCCGTAAATACCGGGGGTCTGGGTCATGATCTCATATAGCCGGACCAGTTCAGCAGAGCCTGTCTCCCAATTATAAATGGAGCTATGGCCGCTTTCAAAGGAGAGCTTGCCGTAGGCTTCGATATCGCCTCTGCGCCAAGCTTCTGCGCCCTTTTCCACCCGGTCAAACTCTGTGTACCAATGCTCGGCACGCTTTGCCCAGTTTTCCGGGAGCTTGTCTTTGTAGGCTTCATAAATCTCACGGGGTACATCCCGGAGGTTGGTTTCCTCAAATTTGCCGTAGGGCAAACCAGCCAGCGCTTTCAGGGCGTAGGCAGCAGAACGGCATTCATCTACCCGCATATTAAAGGCAGAGCCTGCCAGACTGCGCTCCAGACCGCTGAAGAAAATGGCAAACTTATAAGGCTTCATATCCGGATGCTGACCGATCAGCTCATAGGTGTCATTCTGGATATCTAAGTACAGAAGATGATCCTTCTTGCAATAAATCTCACAGCTTTGGTCCAGCTTGCCGCAGGACACGCCTACATAGCGGTTTTCTGCCTCTTGGGAGATGGTGATCAATTCCTGCGGGGTCAGGGAAATGCCGTTCATCTGGCAAAGGGCAGACAAAAATGTGATGATCACCGCCGCAGAGGAGGAAAGGCCGCCAATGGGCAATTCTCCGTCCAGCACCGCGCACAGACCCCGGCGCAGGGGATATCTGCGGTCTAAGGCAATGGTAGCGCCACGAAGATGGTCCGCCCAGTCCCCTTCCGGGGTCTTGGGGGTGGCTTCTACGTGCCACTGGGCACGCTTGGGAAACTGTAAAGACTGAATTTCGACCACGCCGTTTTCCTTAGGGCCGTAAGCAATATGGATGCCCTTGTCAATGGCAAAGCCTGTGATCTTGCCCAGCTGATGGTCAGAGTGAGCACCAATGGGACACACCCGGTAAGGGGTGAAGGCCGTGCACATAGGGGGCTTTTTGTAAAGGCTCTCAAAGGCTTCGTATGCAGTCATAAAGTCACCTCATTGATAAAATTCGTGATACCACTTGGCGAAAGCTTCCAAGCCATCTTTTAAGGAAGTGGAGGGCTTGAAGCCGAAATCCCGCTCCAGCGCAGAGGTGTCTGCATAGGTCACAGGCACATCACCGGGCTGCATGGGCACCAGCT
>JAZRCU010000152.1:0-3685 GCA_045659965.1 Faecousia sp. | reverse complement strand
CCCCCGGTAAACCGGGGGCATTTCTTTTTAGCAGCAACCGCAGTTGTTGTCGCAGCCACAGTTGTTGCCGCAGCCGTTGTTGGTGGTCATATAGCCACCGCTGTTGCCGCAGCAGCAGAACAGAACCAACAGGATGATGATCCACCAGCAGCCGTTCCCACCAAAACCATTGTTACACATAAAACCTTACCTCCTAGAAAGATTGGCGGCTTTCCCGCTCATTCCAAGATATTCTATAGCCGCCGGAATGTGAAAAAATTACTCCGGAAAAGATTTTTGCAAGTGACAAATGAAACTTTTTCTGGTAGAATAATTGTAGCTATATAAGCGTTTGAAGCTAAGAGGAGGATTTTTATGAAGAAAATTCATCTTGCCATTGATATTGGCGCATCTTCCGGTCGTCATATCGCAGCCTGGAGGGAGCAGGGCGAAATGGTGATGCAGGAAGTGTACCGTTTCCCCAATTTGCCCAAGGAAGAAAACGGACATCTTATTTGGGATCTTGAGAATTTGTGCAATCAAGTGGTTGCCGGTCTGAAGGCATGTAAGGAGCAGGGCATTACCCCTGACTCTGTGGGTATTGATACCTGGGCAGTCGATTATGTGCTGCTGGATGACCAGGACGCCCCCATTATGCCTATGTACTGCTACCGGGACAGCCGTGGCGCAGAGGCTGCCAAGGCCTTACATCAGGTGATCCCCTTTGAAGATCTTTATGCCAACACCGGTATCCAGTTCCAGCCTTTTAACACCATTTACCAGATGTACTGGGATAAAAATGCCGGACGTCTTAATAAGGCAAAGGACTTTTTGATGCTGCCGGAGTACTTAAGCTTTATGCTCTGCGGCGAAAAATGTCACGAATATACCAACGCATCTTCTACCGGTATGATCAACGCCCAAGATAAGTGCTGGGATATGGAGATCATCGGCAAGGCCGGTCTGCCGGAGGGCTTGTTCGCCCAGCAGCCTAAGACCCCTCCCATTGCGTTGGGTAAGTTGAAGGCAGAAATTCAGGAAAAGGTAGGCTTCTGCTGCGATGTGGTGCTGCCTGCCACTCATGATACCGCTTCTGCTATTGCAGCGCTGCCTTCTGAGCATAGTGTTGTGGATACTGCGTATATCTCCTCCGGCACATGGAGCTTGCTGGGCGCCCAGCTTTTGCAGCCTTGCACTACCCCGGCTGCCATGGCTGCCAACTTCACCAACGAAGGCGGCATCGGCACCATCCGTTTCCTGAAAAATATTATGGGTCTGTGGCTGGTGCAGTGCCTGAAGCGGGAGTATAACGATCAGTATAGCTTTGCAGAGCTGGCAGCTTTGGCAGAGCAGGAAGCCAATTTTGACTACCGCTTGGATGTAAACGCATCTTGCTACTTAGCGCCCAAATCTGTACGGGATGAGATCACTGCAGAGTGTGAGGCAAAGGGTTGGCCTGTTCCCCAGACCCCCGGCCAGTTTGCCCACGCCATCTACCAGAGCTTGGCTTATGCCTACAAGGATGCCATCGCAGAGTTAGAGCACATTACCGGACAGAAATTTAACCGCCTTTGCATTGTGGGCGGCGGTGTGAATAACAAGTACTTAAATACCTTGACCCAAAAGGCCATCGGCCGTCCGGTGGTCACCGGCGCTTCCGAGGCAACTGCTTTGGGTAACCTTTTGCTGCAGGCTGCGGCCTACGAAAAATAAAATAATAATGGGGGAAATGAACATGTCATACTTAGAAGCAAAAGCAAAATATGCAGCATTGGGTGTGGATACAGATGCTGCCATCGCAAAACTGCAGCAAGTTCCTGTGTCGCTGCATTGCTGGCAGGGCGATGACGTCCGTGGTTTTGACACCGATCCCACCAAACCTCTCACCGGCGGTATCCAGACCACCGGCAATTACCCCGGCAGAGCCAGAACTCCCGAGGAGCTGATGGCGGATCTGGATGTGGCACTGAAGCTGTGTCCCGGCATGAAGAAGATGAATCTGCACGCCTGCTATGCTATCTTTGAAGAGGGCGAGTGGGCAGACCGGGATCAGTTAGAGCCTAAACATTTCCAGAAGTGGGTGGATTTCTGCAAGGAAAGAGGCTTAGGCTGCGACTTTAACCCCACTTTCTTCTCTCACCCCAAGGCAAACGGCCTGACCTTGTCCTCTCCCGATCCCGAGATCCGCAAATTCTGGATTGAGCACGGCAAGGCTTGTATCCGTATTTCGAATTTCCTGGCCGAGGAGCTGGGTCAGCCCTGTATTATGAACATCTGGACCGGCGACGGCTTTAAGGATATGCCGGCTGACCGTCTGGGACCCCGGGTGCGTTACAAGGAGTCTATCGACGAGATCCTCACCGAGCCTTTCGATTTCGACAAGGTGAAACCCTGTGTGGAAAGTAAGGTCTTTGGTATCGGTGTGGAAGCTTACACCGTTGGCTCTGCAGAGTTTGCATTAAGCTACGCAGCCGGCAATGCCGGAAAGTGTATTCCTTTGATGGATAACGGCCATTATCATCCCACAGAAGTGGTTTCCGATAAGATCCCGGCTCTGCTGGCTTTCTTCCCGGAGATCGCCCTGCACATCACAAGACCCATCCGTTGGGATAGTGACCATGTGGTGCTGCTGGATGACGAGACAAAGGAAATGTGCAAAGAGATCGTTCGCTGCGGCGGCTTAGAGGGCAGCGTAAAGATTGCCCTTGACTATTTCGACGCTTCTATTAACCGGATCTGCGCTTGGACTGTAGGCTTCCGGAATGTACAGAAGGCGCTGCTGATGGCGCTGCTGACCCCGGACCTGACAGCGATGCAGGATGCCGGCAACTGGACCGAGCTGATGGTAGTCCAAGAAGAGCTAAAGACCCTGCCCTTTGGGGAAATTTGGGAAGAGTACTGCCGTGTCTGCGGCGCACCTGCTGACGGACAATGGTATGCACAGGTGAAGCAGTACGAAGAAGAAGTATTAAGCAAGCGTAACTAAAAAAGAAAAGCAGCGTCATAAGACGCTGCTTTTTTATATTTCATTTACAGAAACCGGGCTTTTGGGTGGTGCAGGCCAGCTGTTTAGCTCCTTTTCCATCCAGATGGTGCCGTGCCAATTGCCAAACTTGTAGCCGCAGTTTTCCATGGTGGCGGTGTAGCGGTAGCCTACGGCCTTGTGGAAAGAAACAGAGGCTTCGTTGGCGGTGGTGATAATGGCATAGACCTTTTTATAGCCTTGTTTTTGTAGCTTTTCTTCCAAGGCAGCGTATAACTGTTTGCCCATGCCCTGTCCCAGTTTATCCTGCCGCAGATAGATCGAGGCGCTGGCATTCCATTGGTAGGCGGCCCGTTCAAAGGGCAGGCTGCCATAGGCATAGCCCAGAATTTCTCCCTCATCTTCCCACACAAGCCAAGGGAAGCGAGCGGTGATCTTTAAAAACCGCGCTTTAAATTCCTCCAAAGAGGGAACAACGTATTCAAAGCTGATGGCGGTGTTTTCAATATATGGGCGGTAGATTTCCAGAATCTGGGGAACGTCTGCAATCGTTGCCATCCGGATGGACATAAAACCACTTCCTTTTAAGCTTCGGGGAATCGAACACCGATAGCCCTTCAGCCGTCCTTTTTTGTTCTTTTAGATTTGTCCTTCTTGCCTTGCGTCAGCAAGGCTGCGTCGTCCGCACCCAAAAGCCCTAAAAAATTACTGGCTGAAGGGTGC
>JAZRCU010000151.1:0-5427 GCA_045659965.1 Faecousia sp. | reverse complement strand
GCTTACAGACATAGCCATGCTCCTTGAAGGTGGCAATATCTTCTGCGGTGATGTGACGAATACCGGCAGCAGGAACGCTGTCAGCTTCCACGCTGATGCCAAAGGCAATGTTAGAGGACAGGATCAGCTTGTGCCAGGTGTCGATGCCGTCTACATCGGTGCTGGGGTTTGCCTCTGCATAACCCAGAGCCTGGGCCTGGGACAGAGCATCTTCATAGGTAAGACCCAAACGAGTCATAGAGTCGAGAATATAGTTACAAGTGCCGTTCATAATGCCGCCCACAGTGTGGATGGTCTGCATTCTTCTGCCACGCTCCAGCTCGGACAACCAGCCGATCCCGCCGCCAACTGCTGCGGTGCAGCGGAAGCAGACACCCTTTTCTGCTGCCAGGGGGATCAGCTCGTCATAGTAGGTAGCAACCAGGGCCTTGTTGGAAGTCACAACATGCTTGCCTGCTTCCAGGGAGGCCTTAACAAATTCATAAGCAGGATGCAATCCGCCCATAGCCTCTACCACAGTATCGATGGTATCGTCTTCCAGCACAGATTTAAAATCCTTTGTTACCTCGGCATCAGGCAGGGAAACATCTTCCAGGCAAACAACTTTTGCTACCTGAACATCATCCCGTTCTGCAGTCAGATCATATACACCTCTGCCTACGACACCGAAACCAAGCAGTCCAATTTTCATGTTATTTCCTCCAAACTCTCTCACTCTTGGCAAAGCAAGTGAATTTCCACGGAAAACACTTGCATTTTTATGGGAAACAGTATATCATATACCCAACAAAAAAGCAAGAGTGTCAAAAAAACAAGGTATGATATTAATTTCACTTTGTTTTTGTGCATTTAGCAGAGAAAAGAGAGGTTTTTTGTAATGATTTACCATTCTACCCGCAGCCAGAGCAGTCCTGTTGACAGCGCACAGGCTGTGCTTAACGGTCTGGCCTTCGATGGCGGCCTGTATGTGCCGGAAATGTTGCCTGCATTGGATGTAAAAAAAGTGCTGGAAATGTCCACTATGGACATGGCTGCCACCATCATCGGCACCCTGTTGCCGGAAGTTCCCCAGATGGATCAGCTGG
The DNA here is from genome assembly GCA_045659965.1 of Faecousia sp. Classification (GTDB taxonomy): domain Bacteria; phylum Bacillota; class Clostridia; order Oscillospirales; family Oscillospiraceae; genus Faecousia. Next base: position 4,342 of record JAZRCU010000151.1, on the reverse strand, counting down.
TCCGGGCGGCTTACACCGGAAAGTTCGAAACCGAAGAGCTGACCCCCACGGTGGACACCGGAAAGTTTACTGTGCTGGAACTGTTCCGCGGTCCTACCTCTGCTTTTAAGGATGTGGCCCTTTGCATGCTGCCTCAGCTTCTGACTAAGGCCAAAGCAGTCAAGGGCATGGCAGAAGATATCCTGATCCTCACCGCCACCTCCGGTGATACCGGCAAGGCCGCTTTGGAAGGTTTCCGGGATGTCGAGGGCGTAAAGATCTGTGTTTTCTATCCTCAGGGCGGTGTTTCCAAAGTGCAGCGGGCACAAATGGTTACCCAGGAGGGCAACAACGTCACCGTCTGCGCCGTAGAAGGCAACTTTGATGACGCCCAGACCGGTGTAAAGAATATCTTTGCCGCTGCAGAAGATGGCGTTCTCCCCGGCACTACCGGCTGCCGCCTGTCTACTGCCAACTCCATTAACATCGGCCGTCTTGCCCCCCAGATCACTTACTACTTCAAGGCCTATGCAGACCTGATGCACAGAGGTCAGATCACCTTTGGTCAGGAGGTCAACTTCTCTGTTCCCACCGGAAACTTCGGTGACATTCTGGCCGGTTATCTGGCAAAGCAGATGGGCCTGCCTGTTGGCACACTGATCTGCGCTTCCAACGCCAACAACGTGCTTACCGACTTTATCCGCACCGGTACTTATGACCGCCGCCGCCCGTTACTTAAGACCATCTCCCCTTCCATGGATATTCTGGTATCTTCCAACTTAGAGCGGCTTCTGTACTTTATGAGCCAGGACACAGAGCTGGTTGCCCAGCTGATGAAGCAGCTGAACACCGAAGGTTTCTACCAAGTGCCTGAAAGCTTGCAAAAAGCAATTTCTCAGCAATTCTATGCCGGCTACTGCGATGACAAGAAGGCAAGCCAGACCATCAATAAGGTCTTTGCAGAGCAAAAGTATCTGTGCGACACGCATACCGCTGCCGGCTGGGCCGTTGCAGAAGAATATGTGGCCGAAACCGGGGATACACGCCCCATGGTGGTACTGTCCACCGCATCTGCCTACAAATTCCCTGCCGCTGTCCTTTCCTCTCTGGAAAGCACAGAGGAAACCGATGAATTTGCGCAGATGGAGCTGCTGCAGAAAAAGACCGGTGTTCCCATCCCGAAGAACCTGCAGGGTCTGCAGGAAAAGCAGGAACGGCACACCCGTGTGATTGAAAAAGATCAGATGCTCACCTTTGTAAAAGGCCTGTGTAACTAAAAACCAACTCCCTGTTCCAATCGGAACAGGGAGTATTTATTATTCAGATAATTTATGGATAAATAAACCGCTGCGAAGCTTGGGCTCAAACCAGGTAGATTTGGGCGGCATGATCGCCCCAGCATCGGCAATATCCATCAGGTCATCCATGGTGGTCGGATACATAGAAAATGCCACCGCCATCGCACCTGCATCCACCGGGCCGGACAGCGCAGCCATACCCCGGATACCGCCTACAAAGTCGATACGCTTATCTGTTCTGGGATCGCCGATCGCCAAAATAGGCGTCAGCAAATTGTGCTGCAAAATGGACACATCCAACTGCCCTACCGGGTCAGCCGGGTCAAACGTGCCTTCCTTTGCTTCCAGAACATACCATTTTCCGCCTAGATACATACCGAAGGTATGCTTCTTCACCGGTTTGAAATCTGTGCCATCATAAGCAGTCACTGTGAATTTTTCTTCCACCGCTTCCATAAAGGCATCCTTGGACAAGCCGTTTAAGTCCTTTACCAGTCGGTTATAGTCCATAATATACAGATCCCGATCCGGGAAGATCACAGACAAGAAGAAATTAAATTCTGCATCTGCAGGGGCATTGGGATTTTCCTTCCGCCGCTGCAAGCCTACTTTGACGGCAGAAGCAGAGCGGTGATGTCCATCTGCAATATAAAGGTTATCCACCTGAGCAAATTCTGCGCACAGGCTACCGATCACCTGCTGATCGTCCACCACCCAGACCGTATGACCAATGCCATCCTCGCTGACAAAATCATACACCGGGTCTTTCTCCATCTGCTTTGCAACGATCGCGTCAACAGAGGACTTTGCCCGGTAGGTCAAAAAGATAGGGCCTGTGTTGGCGTCGCAGTAATCCACATGATTGATTCGATCCTGCTCTTTGTCTGCCCGGGTCAGCTCATGCTTCTTGATCTTATTGTCCACATATTCGTCTACTGCCGTGCAGCCTACGATACCGATCTGGGCGCGGCCGTCCATTACCTGCTTATAGATATACAGACAGGGAGCAGCATCCTGAACAAACACTCCGTCAGATATCATCTTGTACAGATTATCTCTGGCCTTTTCATAAACTTGCCGGTCATAAAGATCAACAGACTCCGGCAGGTCGATCTCTGCCTTATCCACATGCAAAAAGGAATAGGGATTTCCCTGAACCATTTGCCGGGCCTCTTGGGAATTCATTACATCATAAGGCAATGCCGCCACCGCAGATGCCAGAGAAGGCGTAGGACGGATTGCTTGAAACGCTCTAAGGATTGCCATAATATTTCCTCGCTTTTTTATTTGCTATGCTCAGCCTCAAACTGCTTTAGGAAAGCTACCAAAGCTTCCACGCCCTCCTTGGGCATAGCGTTATAGATAGAAGCACGCAGACCGCCTACAGACTTATGACCCTTCAGATTGTCATAGCCGGCAGCCTTAGTTGCTTCCACCACCTTTGCATCCAGCTCTGCAGAGCCGGTGACAAAGGGCACATTCATCAGGCTTCTGACTTCCTTCTGCACAGTGCCGTAGAACATCTTGGACTGATCTAAGAAGTCATACATGACCTTGGCCTTTTCCTCGTTGCGCTTTGCAACAGCTTCCAGACCGCCATTGTCCAGCAGATACTTAAACACCTTACCGCAGCAATAAATATCCCAGCAGTTGGGGGTGTTGTACATAGAATCTGCATCGGCATGGGCCTTATACTGCAGATATACAGGCAGATTATCCACATCGTCCCGGATCAGATCCTCACGGATGATCACCACAACCATACCCGCAGGACCCACGTTCTTCTGCACACCGGCATAGATCAGGCCGTAATCGGATACATTACAGGGCTTGGACAGGAACATGGAGGACTGGTCAGACACCAGCACATGACCCTTGGTGTTGGGCAACTGCTGATAGGTCACACCATGAATGGTCTCATTTTCACAGATGTAGATATAGTCGGTATCTTCCGGAATGTCCAAATCGGAGCAATCGGGAATGGTGGTAAAGCCGCTATCCTTAGAGGAGACCACTGTTACCTGACCAACCTTCTTTGCTTCAGCAACAGCCTTTTTAGACCATGCACCGGTCTCAATGTAAATGGCCTTACCGTTTTTCATCAGGTTCATGGGGATCATAGAAAACTGCAAGGTTGCGCCACCCTGAATAAACAGGACCTTATAGTTATCGGGAATCTGCATCAGCTCGCGCAGATCCTTTTCTGCATCCTTTGCAATCTTGTCAAACATCTTGGAGCGATGGGACATCTCCATGACGCACATACCGCTTCCACGGTAGTTCATCATCTCATCCCGGATCTCCTCCAAAACAGGTTCCGGCATCATAGCAGGGCCGGCAGAGAAATTAAACGTGCGGTCATACTTCATTTTCATTTCCTCCCTTTTCGCTTACATATAATATGCCTAGTATAGCACATATTTTCCGTTAAGCAAGCATTATTTGTGCTCGAGAGGTGGATTTTTGTTGATATCCGGTGGAATATCCGTTAAAATAAGAATAGAGATGTAACCTTTTGCCGAAATTTACGACATATATTGCGAAAGGGGGAATACAATGGAAGATCTTATGATCGTTGAACAGTATTGGGCGCGCGATCCTGAGGCCGTTTGCAACACCCAGAAAAAATATGGCGCTTATCTTTACACCATTGCTGCGCATATCCTCAACCTCAAAGAGGATGCACAGGAAAGCGTCAATGATACTTATCTTGCCGCCTGGGAAACCATCCCTCCCCAAAGGCCAAATCTTCTGCAGGTGTACTTAGGTAAGCTGACCCGCCATATCAGCATTGACCGCCTGCGCCACCGTACCGCCCAAAAGCGGTATGCCGGAGAATATGCCCTATCCATAGAAGAACTATCCCCTTATTTAAGCGAAGGCGATACCACATCCCAGGCGCTGGATGCCAAAGAATTGGCCCTTGCGGTAGTTTCCTACTTAGACGCGCTACCGTTGCTGCACCGACAAATTTTTCTGCGGCGGTATTTCTATTTTGACCCCGTCACAGAAATTGCCAGCAAAGCCGGACTGTCTCTGAGCAACACCAAGGTGATCCTGCATCG
>JAZRCU010000150.1:0-2144 GCA_045659965.1 Faecousia sp. | reverse complement strand
CCATCAAGCAAAATATTTACAAACTGACCGGGAGCAGTTATAGCGGATACGTCGCCGGATAGCGTCATTTTATAGACGCTATCCGTTAAGGCGACATTTTCCACAATTTCAAAAATTCCCTGTTTCATAAGCACCTCTTAGCCGTCGATGGTGGAGATTGTCAGAGTGGTTTCTTCCAACACGTCCAACAATACCTTTACAGTATCCATTGCAGTAAAGATGGTCACATTGTTCTCGGTAGCCAGCAAGCGGATCTGGTGACCGTCGCTGTTTGCGCCAGTTGCGCCGGGATCCTTGGTATTGATCACATATGCAATGTGGCCCTGGCGCAGGGCCTCGGGGATCTCCTCGCTGCCATCGCTGATCTTACCCAGAATGTGGGTGCGGATGCCGTTGCTCTTGAGGAACATAGCAGTACCGTAGGTTGCCTGGATATTAAAGCCCAGGTTATAGAACCGGCGGATCAAAGGCAAGGCCTCTTCCTTGTCCTTATCGGCAATGGTAGCAAACACAGTACCATAATTCTGTAGGTGCATACCGGATGCCTGCAGTGCTTTATAAAGCGCACGGTTCAGCTTATCGTCATAGCCGATAGCTTCGCCGGTGGACTTCATTTCCGGAGACAGGTAAGCATCCAGACCACGCAGCTTATTGAAGGAGAATACAGGCACCTTTACATACCAGCGATTCTTCTCTTCAGGATAAATATCAAAGATACCCTGTTCCTTCAGGCTCTTGCCTAAAATAACTTCTGTAGCAATATCAGCCAGAGAGTAACCGGTAGCCTTAGACAGGAACGGTACGGTACGGGAAGAACGGGGATTGACCTCAATGATATACACATTGTCATCGTTATCCACAATGAACTGAATATTATAAAGACCAACAATGCCAATGCCAAGGCCAAGCTTCTTTGCATACTGCAGGATGGTGCCCTTGACCTTATTGGAAATGGAGAAAGTAGGATAAACGCTGATGGAGTCACCGGAGTGAACACCGGTACGCTCTACCAGTTCCATAATACCGGGAACAAATACGTTAATGCCGTCACAGATGGCATCTACTTCCACTTCTTTGCCCTGGATATACTTATCAACCAAAACAGGCTTGTCTTCGTCAATCTCAACAGCGGTTTTCAGATAGTGGCGCAGCTGATCCTCATTGGCAACAATCTGCATTGCACGGCCGCCCAACACGAAGCTAGGACGCACAAGAACAGGATAGCCGATCTGCGCTGCAGCAGCAATGCCGTCCTCGATCTTGGTAACCGCCTTGCCCTTAGGCTGAGGAATGTTCAGTTCAGACAGGATCTTTTCGAAGCTGTCACGGTTTTCTGCGCGCTCGATAGCTGCGCAGTCAGTACCAATGATCTTAACACCCCGATCCATCAGCGGCTGTGCCAGATTGATCGCAGTCTGACCGCCCAGAGAAGCAATGACACCCTCAGGCTGCTCAAAATCAATGATGTTCATCACATCTTCCGGAGTCAAAGGCTCGAAGTACAGCTTGTCCGCTGTGGTGTAGTCAGTAGAAACAGTTTCAGGGTTGTTGTTAATGATGATAGCTTCATAGCCGGAATTCTTAATTGTTGTAACTGCATGGACAGTAGAATAGTCAAATTCTACGCCCTGACCAATACGGATAGGGCCAGCACCCAGCACAACAATCTTCTTTTTCTCTGTCAACCGGGAGGCATTCTCACCGGTGTAGGCAGAGTAGAAATAAGGAATATATGCGTTGGTATGGCAGGTATCTACCATCTTGAAAGCAGGCGACAGCTTATTTTCCTTCCGGAGTGCATACACATCCAGCTCATTCTGATTCCAAAGCTTTGCGATCATCTTGTCACCAAAACCAAGCTTCTTCGCCTCAGTCAGAACACCGATGTCGCCGACATTGGCAGCAAGCTTTCCTTCCATTTGTACGATCCGCAAAATTGCGTCAAGGAAGTATGCAGTGATCTTAGTGATCTCATGGATCTGTTCTACGCTCGTGCCCAGACGGAACAGCTGAGCAATGGCAAACAGATTGTCATCACGATACTCTGTGATATATTCCAGCAATTCTGCCTGAGACATAGAATCAAACTTAGGCAGATGCAGATGATGCGCACCGATTTCCAGAGAACGCACGCCCTTAAGCAG
>JAZRCU010000149.1:0-13106 GCA_045659965.1 Faecousia sp. | reverse complement strand
GGTGATGCGCTGATCAGTTGCTGCGGTGTCACATTACCTGCTCTGGAAGCAGAGGAGGCTGAAGAGGCCCATTCGGTGACCCTACAAAAAGTAGAAGACGAGCATTTTCTGTCTATTGACCATCCTATGACTAAGCAGCATTTTATATCCTTTGCCGCCTACGTCACCGCTGATAGAATCCAAATGGTAAAATTCTATCCCGAAGGAAACGCCGAGACCCGGCTGCAGCTCCGGGGCAGAGGTCATCTTTACTATTACTGCAACCAGCATGGTCTGTTTAAACAAAAAGTATAAACAAAAGCCGTTCCATTTGGAACGGCTTTTCTCTTATCAAATCAGCACACCGTTACAGTGGTCGATCTCATGTTGGATGATCTGCGCTGACCAACCTGTAAAGGTCTGGATCCGGGTTTGGAATTTTTCATTTTGCCAGCGCACCTTAATGGTTTGATAACGCTTGCATTTGCGCGGTCCGCCCAGTAAGGATAAGCACCCTTCCTCGGTATCGTAAGGCTCTGCCATTTTGATAATTTCCGGATTGAACATAGTCATATACGTTCCGTTATGATCAAAGACAATGATCCGCTTGTATACACCGATCATATTCGCCGCCATACCCACGCAAGATGCCTTATTCTCTTTCAAGGTATCTTGCAGATCCTTGGCAGTCTGCAGATCCTCTATGGTAGCCAGTACAGATTTTCTTGCCAGCAGCAAGGGATCATGGATCACTTCTTTTACCATCTTTGTATTGCTTCTCCCATTGTTCTTTTGTCATAAGATTGGTATGTCCTGTGCGTTTTTCTCCCAACAAAGTAACATCTAAATCACAGGTGGTATACTGATATACAAAACCCAGTTTTTCCTGTACCCGACGGGATTTTTCATTGCCCTCATAATAGCCGCACCAAACCGCCCGCATATGCAAAGTTTCAAACGCATGGCACAGCAGTTCCCTTGCCGCTTCTGGGATAAGGCCTTGCCCCCAGAAAGGTTTACCGATCCAATATCCCAACTCACATTCATCTTCCCGGTCGGTCATATCTGTATGACCTTTCAGTTTCAGCCCTATACTGCCAATGGCTTTTCCATCCTTTAAACATACTGCATAGGTTTCCGGGGCAGAAAGAAAATCCCGAATGATTTGGCGGCTGTTTTCTATACTGGTATGGGGAGGCCAGCCTGCCGGAGGACCAACATCCGGATCCTTTGCATATTCATATAAGCTTTCTGCATCCGATTCCTGCCAAGGCCGCAACAGTAGCCGATTCGTTTCTAACATAGCCTTACCTCTGACGAAATGTACCTTTGTATTTGAAATATCATAGCACATAAGTATTTGTAAAACAAGGGGTTTACATTTTTTGCCGAAGTGCTATAATGTAGCAGGAAACGACATTTTTCGAGGTGTATCATGAAAGAATTTTTTGGTTTTGGTGGATACAGTCGACCGGCTGAAGGATTTTTATCCTGGCAACATCTGTTGTTTGTAGGCATTTTACTAGCCACAATGACCGTGCTGGCTATTTGGCTTGGCAAGAAAAACCGCAACGTGCTTCCGGCACAAAAAAACAAGGTGATGATCGCTGTCGCTATTTTGATCGACAGTCTGGAGCTTTTCAAGATCCTGATCCTGTGTCTGCGTAGTGAGAGCTTAGAGCCGATCCTTTATAACCTACCTCTGTTTCTGTGCAGCATCCAACTAATCGCCATTCCCTTAGCCGCTTTTTCCAAGGGGCGGACACAGGAAGCGGCTTTGGATTTTGTGTGTATCTTCGGCATTCTCGGCGCAGTATTTGGAACCATCGGCGCCGGACAAAACTACAATGCATACCCGGTATTATCCCTGGATAATGTAATGTCCGGTTTGACCCACAGCATCTCTGGCTTTGCATCTCTTTACATTATGTTTGCCGGTATAGCGCAAATGAAGCGAAAGAATGTACCCATTTGTTACGGCATTTTATTGGGATTCTGCGTTGCCGCATACCTTGCCGACATCCTCATTCCCTATAATTATATGTTTTTAATGGCCGGTGACGGCACGCCTTACGATATTTTATATAACCTGGTAAACGGCAGCCGTATATTCTATCCTGTTTGTGTTGTTCTGCTTTTCCTGATTTATATCAGCTTGTTTTACTATCTGGTATATGCAGTTCACCGTAAGCAAAAGGCAAAGGCTATAACATAAAATTATTTGACCCCCGGCTTCAAAGAAGCCGGGGGTTGTGTTTTATATTAGATACCAGCCTGCTCTAACAGAGCGGGAACTTTGGATTCCCAGCCCAGAGCCATAATGTGAACACCCTGGCAGTAAGGCTTACAAGCCTTGATGATCTCTGCTGCGATCTCCACACCGGTAATGCCAGCCTTGGCTCTTTCCGGATCAGCTGCCAGACGGTCGATCATTTCCTGAGGCACATGCACACCGGCAACGTTCTTATTCATGAACTTTGCCATGCCGGCAGACTTGGGAATAATCACACCTAGCTGCACAGGCTTACCAAACTGCTTTGCCTTTTCCATGAACTGCATAAACTTCTCAGGCTCAAATACTGCCTGTGTCTGGAAGTAATCAGCGCCAGCCATAACCTTGCGCTCCATCTTTGCCAGCTGTGCATCCACAGAGTCGGAGCAAGGAGAAACAACAGCGCCCTTTGCAAACTTAGGAGGCTCGCCTACCAATGCGTTGCCGCCCAGATCTACACCCTTTTCCAGCTGGCACACAGTGTGCAGCAAAGAAACGGAGTCTAAGTCAAATACAGGCTTAGAGCCGGGATGATCGCCCAGCTTTGTGTGGTCACCGGTGAGGCACAGGATGTTGTCAATGCCAAACAGCGCAGCGCTGAGCAGATCAGACTGCAGCGCCATACGGTTACGGTCGCGGCAAGTGAGCTGATAGATCGGCAGCAAGCCTGCATCCTTCAAAGTCTTACAGGTAGCCAAGCTGCCCAAACGCATCACAGAAGACTGGTTATCTGTCACATTGACCGCAGTAATGCCGGACAAATACTCCTTAGCCTCTTCTACCAAATGCTCAATATGAAAACCCTTAGGAGGGCCTACTTCAGCAGTTACAACAAACTGGCCCTTATCAAACAGTTCTGTAATTCTCATAATGTATCCTCTACTCCATTTCTATTAAACTTCATCGTCGGTGGCGTAATTACGCACCTGAACTGCGCACTTCAGCGCATCCAGACGGCCCACCTGCGCCAAACGTCTGTGAATTCGCTCCCAGCCACATTCCATAGTGGGATCCACCTCACACATGCCATTCTTTGCACCGCCGCACTGGCCGTTTACAAGGCTCTTGGAGCAAGCCGTAATGGGGCAAATGCCGCCGGTAATATTTAAGTAGCACTCACCGCACTGGTCGCAATCATGCTCCAGGGCTGTTACACCCTGATAACCCGGCAGAGGATAGGTATCGCACGCAGCGCAAACCTTTTTACCGGGCAGATACTCTGCTACAGTCTGTACGCCAACACCGCAGGAGAACACCAGCACCATATCTGCTGCATCAATCTGTGCCTGACGGCTCTGCAAACGCAGCTTCATGTTTTCGGGATTGCAAATATAATCTGTGGTCAGGATGCCGGTTACCAGCCCCTTCTCCTCCAGCGCTTTCTGATAAGCTTCCGCTTCCTTCTCCGGGAAGCCTACTTCTTTACAGCCATGGCAGTTGAGAATAAATACCTTGCCGCTAACGAGAGTTTCCAATACCTCGGGGGCTTTTAACTGTGTCATTAACATATTACTTCAGCTCCCTTACTGCCGCCTTGCCGGCTTTAATCTTGGACACAAGGGGAATCTTGGAAGAGCAGATCACTTCGCAGCATCTGCACTCCATACAGTCCATAACATTGTGCGCCTTCATGCCTACCCAATCCTGAGTGCTTGCCAGCTTTGCAAAATGCAAAGGCTCCAGCTGCATGGGACAGACATCTACACAACGGCCACACTTGATACATTCCACTTCCTGGGTATGATCGGTATCTACCGCAATAATACCGTTAGAGCCCTTCATAATGGGGAAGTTTACATCCTTCTGAACAAAGCCCATCATAGGACCGCCAGCCTTGATGGTCACATCCTCACCTTGGATGCCGCCGCAAGCTGCCACCAGCTCTGCAGCATTGGTGCCAACCTTTACCAAGAAGTTACCGGGGTTGGGGATGTAAGGACCGGTGACTGTGGTAACACGCTCAATAAGGGGCATACCCTTCTGGATAGCATCAGAGATTGCCTTCACTGTGCTGACGTTACCTACAACTGCACCTACATCTGCAGGCAGCTTTCCGCTGGGCACCATGCGATCGAGCACACGCTTAATCAGCATTTTTTCACCGCCCTGGGGATACTTGGTCTTAGCAGCGCACACCTCGATACCGGGGATGTTGGCAACCTTTTCCTCCATCAGCGCAATGGCATCCGGCTTATTGTCCTCAATGACGATCACGCCTCTGGGTGCTTCTACACACTTCATCATTGCCTGCAAACCAAAGATCACATCGTCGGCATACTCTAACAGTACCCGGTGGTCAGCAGTCAGCATAGGCTCACACTCACAGCCGTTGATCAGCACGGCCTCAATGGGCTTGCCGGGCTTCAGCTTTACATAGGTGGGGAAGCCAGCGCCGCCCATACCTACGATGCCTGCCTCCTTGACAATCTCAATGATCTCATCGGCAGTCAACTCATCCAAGCTCTTATTGGGCTTAACATTCTCGCACAGAGTATCCAGACCGTCATTTTCCACCACGATAGAAGGACACATACCCCGATTTGCATGGGGACGATCCTCAATGGCGATGACCTTACCGCTGATGCTGCTATGTACAGGAGCACTGATAAAGCCGGAGGCTTCTGCGATCTTCTGTCCAACCTTTACACAATCGCCCACTTCCACGATTGCTGTGGCCGGAGCGCCCAAGTGCATAGACAGGGGGAATACCGCAACCTTAGGCGCTGGGAATGCCACCAGAGCCTTATGCTCAGTAGGCTCCTTGCCCTCCACAGGATGCAGACCGCCATAGTAGCCGGCATACCGGGACTCCCGGTTTTCCTTTACAAACTCAGCAATCGCCTTATGATTGATCTTTGCATAATCACGCATCTGGACAGGCTGATTCTGGAACTCCTCCAGACGACCCTGCTGCTCCAGACGCTCATAGATCTTCTGCCAAGCACAATCCTTGCAACTATCAACCTCACACTTGCCGTCCTTTGCGCCGCCGCATTGGCCGTTAACCAGACTCTTGGAGCAGTCCACAATGGGGCAGATGCCGCCGGTAATATTCAAGTAGCACTGTGCGCAAGCATCGCAAGCCTTCTTGGTCAGGGCCATGCCGTGATGGCCGGTGTAATTCAAAGAATTGCTTGCTGCAAACACAGGCAGCTGCACCAGACTTGCGACTGTCTGGATGCCCAGACCGCAAGCGATCACAAACACCGCCTGCGTATTCTCAGGAATCAGCGCCTCCAGTTTCTTGGCCGTCAAAGGCTGATTACACACAAAATCAATTTTTGCGCTGCCGGTTACGTTTTTGCCCAAGCGCTCAGCCAGAGCCAAAAACTCATCCAGATCTGTTTCCTCCAAGGTATCAAAAGCCTTGAAGCACTTGTTGCAAGCCAGCACGAAAATATTGTCCAGACCGCCCAACAGGCCAGTCAGTTCTTCTGCAGGCTTCAACCGATACTTGGTATAATTTTCCAATTTTGCACCTTCCTTATATGTTGTCAAATGCAGTAATTCGTTTTTCCGGGATATTATAGCATAAATCTACCAAATATTGAAGAGTATTTCATAAAAACTGTAAAAATATTTTTTTAAAAGAAAAGGGTAGTTCCTGATATCAGGAACTACCTCTTTCATTACTGTCCTTGTGCCACTACTTCCGTTTTCATCTTGTTCGTTTTGCGATCTTTTAGATACCAAGGCAAATACGCAAGACAATGCAGCAAGATCATAGCACCTGCCATAATGCCGACCCGCAACGCAAAGTTTGGTGGCAGAATGTCCAAAATCGAAGGCGTAGACTCCGGCCTTGCCATATACAGATAATTCGCACCGGGTCCGATAATTGTGTTCGCCACATACGCGATCACTGCCAACACGATCAGCCAGAACAATGCACGTATCACAGATTTCTTATTTGGCCGCATACCATGAACAAAGATCATGTAAAATACTGCCACATATCCCAAAGTGTGTTCCAGCCAGAACTGATAATAGCGGAAACGAGTAGGCCCTGTATAAGTGATCACCGTGGGAGTAATCAAAGCAAAAATCGTTCCGCTGAGCAGCCAAAAATAACAGATATCAAACATCCATTGATTTTTGGTCAGTATCATATAGCTGCTGAACACCACGCACCAGCCGCAAACCGTGATGGGCAAATGGTCCATAGGATTAGGACCTAATTCCGGAATTGCCACCAAACGCCAATAGTAAGACATCTCTGTACAGATCAGAAGCAGCGCCAAAGCAAGGCGGATGCGTTGTTCATGCTGATAGTTCTGTAGCCGTTCCCGATTGCGGTAAATCAAATAGATCACCGCTGCCAAGGCCGCAACGGGCAAAAAATGCGCTAACGAAAAATTAGTAAACTCAACTGTATCGCCAGCACCAAAAAAGTAATGTAACATCTGTTTTATCGCCAGCACCTCCTAATTCATTTTTGTTATTATACCATTTTTCGACAAAATAGCAACCAATATATTCCCCTGCCCCAGAAGTCATTGACTTTCCCTGCGCCCTAATTTATACTGTAGTTGTCTTAAATAATACAGAAAGGGTGTGCTTATTTGAAAACCACTTTTAAAACCATGGACTATCAGAAAGTCCTCTCTCTTCCAAAATTCCCCAGAAAAACCCCGGTAAAGCCAAATATTTTCTGGCGCACGTTGATTCGATTACTAAGCATCTTTTCTCTTTCCGGCACAAACTTTTCTTATACCACAGAGGGTATGGAGCAGATCGGCAAAAAAGAGCCTTGTCTGATTTTGATGAACCACTCCTGTTTTCTGGATATGCCCATTGCCTACCGGATCTTATATCCCCGGGCAATGAATATCGTGTGCACCACCGATGCCTTTGTAGGCCTTTGGGGTCTTATGCGTTGGGTCATGTATGCCATTGGCTGCATCCCCACCCAAAAATTTGTCACAGATATCTCATTAATCAAAGACATGACTTACTGTCTGAAGGATAAAAAAAGCAGCATCCTGATGTACCCCGAAGCAAGCTATTCCTTTGACGGTCGGGCCACTTCTCTACCCAGAAAAATGGGTGTGCTGCTGAAAAAGCTGGATGTTCCTGTACTGATGATCGAAACCTTTGGCGCTTTTAACCGCAACCCTTTGTATAATCAGCTGCAGGTCCGCAAGGGTGTTCCTGTTTCTGCTAAGCTTCGCTGCTTATACACCCAAGAGCAAGTACGGCAGCTGAGTGTAAAGGAACTGTCTGACGGCTTGGACGAAGCCTTTTCCTTTAATCATTGGAATTACCAGCAAGCACAAAATCTTCAGATCCATGACGATTTCCGCGCGGACGGTTTAAGCCGTATCCTCTACCGCTGCCCCCACTGTAATACCGAGGGAAGTATGGAGGGCAAAGGCACTACTCTTTGCTGTCACCATTGTGGAAAAACCTATACGCTGACACCTCTGGGCAAGCTGCAAGCCACCGACGGTGATGCTGCCTTCGAGCAAGTCACAGACTGGAATGACTGGCAGCGGCAGGTACTGCGCCAAGAGATTTTGGATGGCAAGTACAAGCTGGACATTGACGTAGACATTGCCATGATGGTTGACCACAAGGCGATCTACTGGGTTGGCGAAGGCCATTTAACCCACGATCTGCAAGGTTTCCATCTGACAGGTTGCGAAGGTCAGCTGGACTACCAGCAAAAACCCCAGACCTGTTATAGCTTGTATGCTGACTATTACTGGTATGAAACGGCAGATATGATCTGCATTGGCACCAACGATGTGCGCTACCATTGCTTCCCCAAGTCAGGAGATGTTGTGGCAAAGACCCGGATGGCCACCGAAGAAATGTACAAACTGTATAAGTCCCGGGAACTGAAAATGCCGGAAACTCCTAGCGAATAAAGTTCACCCCTGTGGAAAAACCACAGGGGTGTTTTTTTACAGATTGTCCTTGATTTTCTGGATCATTTCCGCATACTGTTCTTCGTTCAGGTATACCTTCTGGGGGTTCATCTGGAACACACCGCCCCACTCGTCGCCACCTTCATATTTTGGCACTAAGTGCATATGCAGATGGCAGCCGGTATCACCGTAAGCGCCATAGTTGACCTTGTTGGGATGGAACGCTGCATGTAGCGCATTGGCCGCCTGCACAACATCCGCTATAAAGTCATTTCTTTCCTGCTCTGTCAAATTCACAAGCTCGCTTACATGATCCTTATAAGCAACAATGACACGGCCGGGCTTGCTCTGCTCTTTAAACAAGCACAGGCTGCTCACCCGTAAATCACAGATGGGAATTGCAAATTTAGCCAGCAACTCTCCACCCATACAATATCCGCAATTTGTATCTTTCATCTTATCTTCTCCTGTCTTGTATCATAGATCCACAAATTCCAAATCCGACTGGTCGATCTTTCGCATATCCTTTTTGTTCACCATATCATAAATACACGGCACAACAAACAATGTCATGATTGTTGCATAGATCAGACCACCAATACACACAACTGCCACAGGCTGCATCAAGGTGGTACCGGCAGTTTTGTTGATCGCCATATCTGTAAGACCCAGAATTGTAGTAATAGAGGTCATTAAAATCGGCCGCATTCTGGTTTTGCCTGCCTCCAGAATGGCGTCCCGACGTTCTGCGCCTTCCAGACGAAGCTGGTTGATATAATCCACCAGCACGATGCCGTTATTGACGATAATACCTGTAAGCATTACAAAGCCGATCAAAGAAATAACGCTCACTTCCATGTTGCAAAGCAGAAGTCCTACAAAGCCGCCGGTAAATGCCATCGGAATAGTAAACATGACGATAAAGGGAGATTTCAAGGACTGGAACTGCGCAACCATCACCAGATACACCAGCAATATGCCCAACAAAAGCATCAGGCCCAGCTGTTCCACAGACTCCATGATCATTTCGTTTTCGCCGGCGAAGGCGTAAGTGACACCATCACCAAAATCTACATTCTTTATCGCTTTCTCTGCAGCCCGGGTCACCAGAGTCACATTGGCGCCTTCTTCTAAGGTTGCAGTGACTGTGATATAGCGCTGTTGGGACAAACGGGAAATAGATTGCAAACTAACTGTTTCTACTACCTGGGCAACCTCATCTAAGGTAAAAGTATTTACCTGCTTGGTAACACTCTCCACCTCAAAAACATATCCCTTCAAGTCCTCAACAGTCAACTGCTGGGCTTCCGGCTTTTCAATGATTACTTCTGTTGCAGTTCCGTCCAAATTCAAGGTAGCCGCGGTGGTTTCATCGGGCAGCACCTTAGCCAGTTCCATATAGATCTGGGCAACGGTAATTCCCTTAGCCATCGCCTTGTTACGGTCGATCTGGACATGTAGCGCAGGCGTAGCATCCTCCAATCCGTCAGAAACCTCTAATACACCGTCCAGCTGGGACATTGTCTTTCCGGCAAGCTTTGCAGCCGCCTGCAAAGTTTCCATATCGTTGGCATAAATCTCAAGCGCCACACCGCTGCCGGTAAGCATACTCATATCCATCATAGCAGAGGTTGTGGTTATCTCACAGGGCACGTCCTGACAAAGGTTCTGGATCTGTTTTCCCATCTGCGCACCAGATGCGTTTTCATCTTCCAGCGTGATATAGATGGTAACATTGTTATTCTCGTCCATCATGGCACCAACCGTGCCAATGCCTTCCAATGTGTCGATCTTCTCCAGCACCGTATCGGTGATCACCGCAGCCTTTTCCATGCTGGTATCTTCCGGCATAGTCAAGGTCACATTCACATTGGCCATATCCATTTCCGGCATAAAGATAAATCCCTTGGAAAGACTGATGACTGCAGTCAATGCCAGCAAGCCGGCAGATACACCCAACACGATAGCCTTATGATCCAAAGACCAAGCAGCCGCCTTTGCGTAGGCATTTAAAGCCTTATCCATGGTCTTATGGGTCTGCTTTTTCTCTTTTTTCAGCATGCCCGATGCCATTGCCGGCACCAAAGTCAAAGACACCAACAAACTGGCAAGCAAGGAATAAGTCAAAGTCAGCGCCAGATCTGTAAACAGCTGCTTTGTAATGCCCTCTACAAAAACAATGGGCAAGAACACGCAAACCGTTGTCAATGTAGATGCCGTAACCGCGCCCGCCACTTGCTTTGCACCGGAGATAGCCGCTTGGGTTACTGTAGCGCCCTTGGAGCGGAGTCTGTAGATGTTTTCAATAACAACCACAGAATTATCTACCAACATACCTACCGATACTGCCAGACCGGACAAGGAGATCATATTTAGTGTTACCCCAGAGAAATACATCAGCACAATGGCAAACACCACGCTCAAAGGGATGGAACACAGGGTAATAAAGGTAGGACGCAAGTCACGTAGGAATATATACAGCACCACGATAGAAAATACCGCGCCAAGGATCAAGCTACTCAAAATCGTTTCTACAATCATGTAGATATAGCTGCCCTGATCCATTAAAGACACGAATTCCAAACCCGGATATTCTTCCTCCAGTTCGGCAAACCGCTTTGTAATATTATCCGTGGTTTCTGCAGTGGCATATGTGCTTTGCTTTTCAAAGCTCAGAACAATGCCATTGCTGCCATTAAGCTTGGTGTAAACCTCTGCGCTATTATCGGTAAGAATGATCTGGGCAACATCCTTCAAATAAATAGGCGCAACATCTTCCATGCCCATATCAAACAGCAGCAGACCTTCTAATTCCTCCGCTTTGGTGATTTCCTGACCAACGGACACCATGTAGCTTATTCCATCCTGCTCCACATAACCGGCAGGCATAGAAAAATTCTGAGCTGTTAAAATAGCGCTTACAGTTTCCATGGTAATCATGGTGTTCACATCGGTTTGCGCCAGGGTGTCCTCTCGGGTAGTTTCTAAAGTGTTGATACCCTCTTCGATCTGAGGCATCGCTGCAGTAATGCTGGCTTGCCCTACGGATAATTCTGCAGAAGCCTCTGCCAGTTCCAGCAAGCCTGCGCTCTTTTGCTCGCTGAGCATAACCGCGGCATCCTTGATTTGCAAAAGGCCCTGATCCAGCTGAACCATGCCTTGGTCAATTGCTTCCATGCCGCTATCAATCATAGAAAGATTTTGCTGCATTTCCTCAATGGCTTGATCCAAGGATTCAACAGACAAATCCTGCTCTTGCAAGGTCTTTACCAAACCCTCAAAACGTGCCTGAAGCTTCTCGATCAAATCACGCTTTTCCTGGATTTTTGTTTCCAGTTCCTCATAAGAAGCACCTCTGCTACGCAGCTTCGCCTCCAAGGCCGCCCATTCTGCTTCTAATTGCAAATAGGCCGGATCATTTTTAACAGTATTGATTGCCGCCTCTAATTCCTCCGCAGACAATTCGCTATTATTAAGCTCTGCAATTTGCTTCTCAAAATCTTGCCGCAGCGCATTCAACTCAGCACCTGTTTGCTGCAGCTGCAATAACTGTGCAAGCTCCTCTTCAGCCCCTTCCAGCTGACCGGAGATTGCATTGATTGCCGTACGCAATGCCTGCAACACAGACAATGTAGATTCCAATTGGGTCTTACCGGACTGCAGTTGGGAAAGCTGGCTGTACATCTGCGCCTTTGTAGAAAGCAGCTGATTTTCTTGATAGCTCAGCTCCGCCTCTGCCTCAGAAGTCTGCTGTAGCAAAGTTTCTTTTCCGCTTTCCAGCGCATTCTTGCCGGCATTGATCTGAGCCTGGGCAGATTCCATTTCCTGTTTTGCTTTATTGAGTTCTTCCAGCGCTGTATCCATTTTGCCGTTAATGGCATCTGCTATGGATTGATTTAGTCTGTCCAGCTTCTCCTGATCCAACACCACGTGCATCTGCTGAGATACCGCACCGGAGCTGGTAACAGATGCTACACCGGTAATGCCTTCCAGTTTAGGCATCAATTCCTCATTCAGAAACTGGGTCAGCTCCTGCACATCCATTCCATCCATGGATACACCGGCTACCGCTACAGGCAGCATAGAGGGATTGATCTTCAGCACATAAGGTGTTGCAACCATATCGTCCCAACCATCAGACAAAGGGCCAAGTTTCTGCTGAATATCTACACCTAAACTGTCCAAATTAGCCTCTGTTTCAAACTCCAGCACTACCATGCTGTAGTTTTCCGCAGAAGTAGATGTGATCTCCTTAATGTGCTCCAAGGTCGCCATCGCTTGCTCTAAGGGCTTAGTTACCTCTGCCTCCACTTTCTCAGGGCTAGCACCGGGATAGGCGGTAGTAATGATCATATAGGGAAAATCCATGTTGGGCAAAAGGTCCGGTGTCATTTTCAAATAGGCCACCACGCCCAAAACAATCACAGCAATCACCGCAACCAAGACTGTAAATGGTTTTTTTACACTAAATTTCTCCATAAAAAGCTCCTTATTCAAGCATATCCGTATATTCTATCTTCAGCATAACATCCTCTATGCGCAAAATCAACAGAAATTGTGTAAACTCTTTGTAACAACAAAGATTCTCCCATCAAGCAGACAGGAGAATCTTCAAATTATTCTGCTTTTAACGTAATAAGCACCAATTCCGGCGTATTATTTATTCGCAAAGGAAGTAAACTGTTGCCAATTCCTCTACTGACAATCAGAGTCGTTTCATCTTGTTCATACATTCCATTTGTATAGCCAGGAAACATTTTTCCATTTGCATATAATCCCTCGCCCCAAGGAAAATGCAGTACGCCTCCATGGGCATGACCGCTCAGCACCAGATCCACACCGGTTTGTGCATAAAGATGCAGCATTTCGTTGCGGTGAGATAGCAGAATACAAAACCCATCCGGAAACTCTATCTGGCGCAACAGATCCCGCATAACACGCTCATCTTCTTCCAACTTGGGATCTGCATAAAACCCTGGATCTTG
>JAZRCU010000148.1:0-2420 GCA_045659965.1 Faecousia sp. | reverse complement strand
GTATCATCATCGTTGGTTACTTCTTCAATGCGATTGCTCCCGTAATTATCTAAAAAATATTCAATTAGGAGGAATTTAACTATGGCACTGTTTAATTTTGGTAAGAAGAAAGAAGAAAAGAAAGCGCCTGCTTGCTGTTGTGGCAGCACTGAAACCAAAGTAGAGGAAACTGCTTCTTGCTGCTGTGGTTCCGCACCCCAGGCAGATGCGACTACCTCTTGCTGCTGCGGCGCCCCCGTGGAAGGTATCTGCTGCATTAAGGTTCTGGGTGCAGGCTGCAAGTCCTGCCATGAGCAGTATGAGTATGCAAAAAAAGCTGTCAGCAACCTCGGCCTTGATATCGAAGTGGAGTATATTACCGATATGGAAAAGATCATGGAATATGGTGTGATGTCCATGCCTGCTATCGTGGTTAATGATAAGGTTGTTGCTTTCGGCAAAGTTCTGAAGACCGCAGAAGTCGAAAAGCTACTGAAGGTTTAATTCCATGAAAAAAGTAGCCTTTAGATTTTGATAAATGTTTAACATTTAATCACACGCCGCCCGTGGGAGAAATCCTGCGGGCGTATTTAATTTAGTGTTGACTTAATCAAAAAACGTGCTATAATTAAGTGAATACTAAAACAAAAAGGAGCAACAACATGGAACTTGATCGTATGTTGAAAGCATTGGGTGAACCGATGCGTCTAAAAATATTCCAAGCTCTATTGGAGAGAAAACATTGTGTGCGCTCTCTTTCCAAAAAGTTTGGTATCACAGAATCTGCAATTTCACAGCACATGAAAGTGATGAAAGACGCAGGCTTGGTCTATGGCGAAAAATATGGCTATCACACACATTACCTGCCCTTGCAGGATGCCGTGGATTACCTTGCCGAACAGTTTGAATTGATGCGAACCGCATCCCTTACTGTTGACCGTAATATGACGGTTTGTCAATGTGAATACCGAAAGGAGGGCGAAGAGGAATGAATATATTGCTTGACCTGTTTCTAACCTTTGCCAAAATCGGCTTATTCACTTTTGGCGGTGGTTATGCCATGATTGCCATGATCGAAAACAACTGCGTTGAGCGCAAGAAATGGATTTCCCACGATGAAATGATGAATGTGACTGTTATTGCTGAGTCAACGCCTGGACCGATTGCCATTAACTGTGCGACCTTTACCGGATATAAAAAAGCCGGGTTTATTGGTGCTCTTGTGGCTACCCTCGGTATTGTCGTACCATCTTTCGTTGTTATCTACCTGATCTCTATGTTCTTGGATAACTTCCTTGAACTGACCATCGTTGCAAATGCGTTCAAAGGCATAAAAATTGCAGTGGGCATCTTGATTCTGGATGCGGCTGTTACCATGATAAAGAAGATGCACAAAAAGAAGCTGCCGAGAACGATTATGGTCTGCTCTTGTGTGGTCATGCTGTGTATCAATATCTTCGCATGGAACTTTTCTTCTATCAGCCTAATGCTGATTGCAGCTGCTGTCAGTCTGACTATTTTTGTTCTGAATGGCGCACCTGAACAGAAAGGCGGTGCAGGAAAATGATTTATCTGGATTTGTTTCTTGGCTTTTTGAAGGTCGGCTGCTTTGCCTTTGGGGGAGCTTACGGCGCAATTCCTCTGATTCGTGATGTGGTGCTTTCATATGGCTGGCTCAGTGATGAAACACTGACCTATATGATTGCCGTCAGCGAAAGCACACCGGGACCAATCATGGTGAATCTGGCAACCTATGTAGGAAGTAGTCAGGCAGGACTGCTTGGTGCAATCATAGCAACCTTGGCGGTCGTTCTTCCGTCGTTTATTATTATCCTCTTGGTAACTGCCTTGCTGAAAACAGTGTTGAAGAACAAGTATGTGCAAGCTGTTCTGCGTGGTCTGAAGCCCTGTGTTATCGGTATTGTGCTTGCAACTGGTATTTATATGGTCTTTGGAAACTGCTTTGGAGCGATTTCATCTGTAACAGTAAATGTGCAAGCTATCACCATTACTGCGCTTTTGGCAGCTTCAATGTTTGGATATAAGCATTTTGCAAAGAAAAAGCTGTCGCCTATTCTTTTAATTGTAATATCCGCAATAGCGGGCATGGCGGTATACGGAATATAGAATTGGGATCACAAAATGAGAAAGCCCCCATCTTGATTTTTCAGCTGATTTTGCGTATAATATTATTGTTAGGGTGACAACCACCCGAAACAAATGTGTTGACCCTCCCATGGTGATTTATCACCGCTGATAAGATTTTGATAAGTATCCATCGTACAGCTACAATAATATGGGCAATCAAAATAATCAGATTAGCAGGCCCAATATCTTCTAAACAAAATTGTTTAAGATGCAAGTCTCTGCAACGAGTGGGAATAATGTAACTAAATCCGCAACCCCTTGCAGTGTAAGGGGTTGCGGATTTTCTTTTTTGT
>JAZRCU010000147.1:0-6627 GCA_045659965.1 Faecousia sp. | reverse complement strand
CCCATTCTATCGCAAAACAGCAGTACCATTGACAGCCGTTTCGGTCAGGCACAGGAGCATTTGCAAAAAATCACCGCCATTTGCGGCACACTGCCGCTAACCACCATTTCACAGGTAGAGCCCATAGGTCCTAAAAAGCTGCTGGATGCTCTGGTGATCGCCCCCTGCACCGGCAACACGCTGGCCAAACTTTCCCACAGCATCGCTGACACCCCGGTGACCATGGCCGCAAAAAGTCATTTGCGCAACGGAAGACCTGTGATCGTTGCCATCTCTACCAACGATGCCCTTGCCGGCTCTGCAGAAAATATCGGCAGACTTTTAGCCCGGCGCAACTATTACTTTGTCCCCTTCCGGCAAGATGACCCGAAACGCAAACCCACCAGCATTGTAGCAGATTTCACTCAGATCCCTGTCACCATAGAGGCTGCTCTGTCCGGTCGGCAGATCCAACCTATTCTATTATAATATAAAACAGACTAAGCTCCCTGACTGGGCATGCTTAGTCTGTTTCCTTTATATCAGTCTTGGTATCTGTACCGCCAACGTGTCCAGATCTGTTAACTGTTCTTTGGTCACCCACTGACCGCCCCGGTCAGTAAGTTCTTTCATTGCTTGGGTGTGATCCCGGAAGCATAGCACCTGACTATAGCCATGCTTCAAATTTTCCAATGTGCCTTCCCAAGTGCCGCCACCGCCTAAGGTACATTGGGCCACCACTGTTCTTGATGACATAGCATGGATAATGCGGTTTCGCTGCAAGGCCCGATAGGCCGAAAAGCTCAAATCGAAGCCAGTTTCTGACAGATAAAGGATATTGGCGTCAGGCTGTTTTGTGTCCAGGCGATCTGCAATCACGCTGATCACTTTGCCCCCGTGGGCTAAGCAACCATCCTGAGCCGTCTGGTCTGCGCCACGGGCATTGCCGGACACCAAGGCATATCCCTGTAGCGCCGCCTGTTTACCTACTTCCCAAGCAAATTCTTTGTTGTCTTCCATCAAATCCCGGCTACCCACCAAAGAGATCCGCGGCATGCGCAGAAATTCTGCATTTCCCATGCACCACAGAGCACCCGGGGCCTCCAGCCCTAAAAAGCGATGCAACCCTACCGGATATGCTTCACTAATACGGGTAATAGGATAAATTCCTTTCTTTCGTCCCTTTTCCAGATACCAATCCAGCTGACTTTCCCGGTTTAGCAGACTCACTACCCTCTCTGCGATCCCCGGCTCTTGCCCCAGCTGGGCAACATCCTCTGCCACCAGCTCCCGATCTGTCTCCGGTGGCTGCATTACTCTTGCTTTCTGGGTCAGCTTCCGAAACTGCGCCAAGGTCAAAGGCTTTGCCTCTGGGTCTCCCAAAAAGGCTGTCAGCATCAGAAACCCCCGTTCTCCGGCGGTCAACGAAAGCGCTTCTTTACCGGTGCAGGTGTTTTGACTTCTTCCTCTGTCAAAACACCATCGGCCCCCAGAAGCATGGGCTTGATCTCATAGTTGGAGAACTTGGCAATTTCATCCAGCTTTGCCTTCTCCGGAAAATTGCCGATCAAAGAGAAAGCAACACCCTTGCGTTTCGCTCTGCCTGTTCTGCCAATGCGATGTACATAATATTCATTTTCTGCAGGCACGTCATAGTTAATGACGCAATCCACATCATCTACATCAATACCGCGAGAGGCAACATCTGTGGCGATCAAAATCGCAAGCTTGCCATCGCGGTAGCGCTGCATTGTCTTTTCGCGCTGACTCTGGCGGATATCACCATGAATACACTGGCAATCTGCCCCAGCCCGTTGGAAATCATCGCAAAGCCGCTGACACATATGCTTGGTATTACAGAAAATAATCACCCGTTCAAAGCCTTGGGTGCGGATCAAACGCAAAGTAAGCTCGGATTTTTCCAGAGGTGTCACGGACAAGCTATACTGAGAAATATCCGGCCGATCTTCCTGCTTGGGTTCTACTGTGATCTCCACCTCATCGCGCTGATACATCCAAGAGACGGTCATAACCTCCTGAGAGATCGTAGCAGAGAACAGTCCCAGATTGCGGCGATTTTTCACCTTCTCGATGATTCGGGTCACATCCTTGAAAAATCCCATGTCCAGCATCCGGTCAGCTTCGTCCAGAACAACTGTCTGGATCTTATCAAAACGGATATTCTTACGGTTATAGTGATCCATCAAGCGGCCGGGTGTGGCCACAACGATCTGGGGATTTTTCTCCAGCTGCTTTGCCTGTCCCACAATACCAGCGCCGCCATAAAGCACCGCTACACGAATTCCCTGATAAAAAGCCAGCAGATCCCGCAGTTCATCGCCGATCTGGATGGCCAGTTCCCGGGTAGGTGCTAAAATGAGGCCCTGTACCTGCAGGCACTTAGGGTCAATATGCTCGATCATAGGAATGCCAAAAGCAAAGGTCTTACCTGTACCGGTGGGCGCTTTGGCAATCACATCTTTCCATTGCATAAATTCCGGGATCGCCAGTTGCTGAATGGTAGTAGGATAGCCATATCCCTTTTTCTCCAAAGCCTTCAGCATCTGCTCAGAAAGTCCCAGAGACTGAAATGTTTTTACTTCTTCCATGCTATTTCGTCCTTTTGGATTTTGATTTTCTATATTGTATCAGTTTTCCCCACACTTTGCAACCATCGTTCTTTTTGCCATTTTTTCGATTTTTTCCTGTTACCATCGGTTATAGTGGACAAACAGGGAAAAATATGCTATATTTTATGTTGATATATTTTGTTCTCACGGAAATTGAGGAGGCCAATGAAAAATGGGTAAACTAATAGTCATTGAAGGTACCGACGGTTCCGGAAAATCCACCCAGTTTCGTCTGTTATCCCAGCATTTGGAAAAAGAGAATATCGCCTTTAAGCATCTGGTGTTCCCCAGATATTCCGAGGAGAGCTCTGCCTTGATCCGGATGTATCTTGGAGGTCAATTCGGCACAAAGCCTAGTGATGTGAATGCCTATGCAGCATCCTCTTTTTATGCTGTTGATCGGTATGCATCTTATAAAATGGACTGGGGTCAATGGTATGAAGATGGCGGGCTGATCTTATCCGACCGGTATACCACCTCCAACGCCGTACATCAGGCCTCTAAGGAAGAAGGTCCTGCCCGGGAAGCTTTCCTGGCATGGCTGGAGGATTTTGAATATAATAAAATGGGACTGCCCCGTCCGGATCTGATCATTTATCTGGACGTGCCCACCGATTACACCGAAAAGCTACTGCGCCATCGGGAGCAAGACACTAACACCACTGCAGACATCCATGAAAAGGATATGGCATATCTTGCCACTTGCAGAGAGTGCGGAAGAGCTGCCGCTGAATTTTACGGCTGGAAGGTGATCTCCTGCGTAAAAGACGGCACAATGCGCAACATGGAAGATATCCACCAAGAGATCTACGACGCTGTTAAGCTTTGTCTGGAGGAAAAGTGATATGGTATATATTTTATTAGGCGAAGGCTTCGAAGAAATGGAAGCCCTGACACCTCTGGATCTGCTTCGCCGCGCCGGAATTGCTGTTATGACTGTAGGCCTTAATGGCAAGACCGTTTATGGCGGACATGGCATCGGTGTTCAGGCAGATATCACCATCGACGAAATGGACCTGACTGCCGCCAAAATGCTGATAGTACCCGGTGGTCTTGGAGGTGTGGCTTCTATCCGTGGTTGCCAGAAAGCCATGGATGCCTTATCCTTTGCTTGGGAGAACGGAAAGTGGATCGCTGCCATTTGCGCAGGACCTACTGTCCTTGCAGATCTGCATATCACAGATGGTCTGCATGTGACCTGCTATCCCGGCTGTGAAGGACAGATGGGCAGCGCCATTGTGGAAGAAAATAAAGCCTGTGTGCAGGACGATCTGGTGATCACCGGCACTTCTGCTGGCTGCGCAGTCCCCTTCAGTCTGCAGCTGATTCAAGCATTGAAAGGCCCTGAAGCAGCACAAACCGTTGCGAATCAAATTGTGATCCGCTAACAGGAGGAACATTATGGATAATCAACACAGAGATATTAACTGGGAAAACGAATTTACCCCAGAATTTTTAGGCCCGGATGAGCAAGCTATGGATTCTGTTGGCCTGACTCACCCGGAGGATCTGGAGCTAGAACAGATCATTCAGGAAACCATGGAGGAAAGTTGGACAGAAGCGCCTGCGCAGCAGAGCGCTCCTGAAAACAAAATAGACAACACACAGTACTTCCCTCCTCTGAAAACACGCAAATCCCGTAAGGATGCCGCATCTACAGAGAAAAAGATGCCTCTTTTAGAAAAGCTGCGTCCCAAGGACAAAAAGGGTTACGGCATGTTGGGCATCCCCCACATTCTTGCCACGGTGATCTGGATTGTACTGATTTTGGCCATTGGTGTTTCTCTGGGCAGAACCATCTGGGTCTGCGCTGCGGATCTTTTGGCCTTAGGCAAGACCGGCCAGGAAGTAACCATCACCATTGACGTATCAGACAACATTCCTTCCATTGCTGAAAAACTGCAAAAAGCCGGAATGATCAAATACCCTAAGCTTTTCGAAATGTTCACCTCTCTTACAGGCAAGGGTGAGCATATTCTCAACGGCTCTATTACCTTCAGCGGTGAAATGGTATATGACTACAACGCTTTGATCAATGCCATGTCCTATCGAGGTGGCTCTTTGGTCACCGTGGAAGTCATGATCCCGGAAGGCTACTCCTGTGCCCAGATTTTTACCTTGCTGGAAGAGAAGGGCGTTTGCTCTGCAGCTGATTTGGAAGAAAGCGCTGCCAACGGCGATTTGGGTAACTACTGGTTCCTGACCGATATACAACGTGGCCACAAATATTGTTTGGAAGGCTTCCTGTTCCCGGACACCTACGAATTTTATAGAGATGACGAGCCGGAGCGTGTATTAGAAAAGTTTCTGGACAACTTTGAATATCGCTTTAGCTCCCGTATGATCGACAAGCTGGTGGCTCTGAAAAAGAAAACCGGTCTGAATTTGTCTCTGCGTGATATCGTTATCATGGCATCTATCGTAGAAAAGGAAAAAGCAGCAGATCTGGAAGGTTATAAGATCGCATCTGTATTTTATAACCGCCTGACCCACGCCAGCCACTATCCCTATCTAAACTCCGACGCTACGATCAAGTATGCTACCGACTATTATAATGCCGGCGAGTTGATCACCGACGCACAAATCAATGACAGTCCCTATAACACCTATACCCACCAAGGACTGCCGGCCGGTCCCATCGCCAACCCCGGACTTTCCAGTTTGGACGCTGCACTGGACCCCGAAGATACCGATTACTACTACTTTATTTTTGACAAGCAAGCCGGCTACCACCTGTTCTCCGGAACTCTGGCAGAACACGAGGAAAAGGCAAGTCAGTTAGGATACTAATGAAAAAGATTGAATTACTCAGCCCTGCAGGTGATATGGAACGGCTGAAAATGGCCGTTCTTTATGGTGCAGACTCCGTTTATCTGGCAGGCACAGACTTTGGCATGCGTGCCTTTGCCGGCAATTTCTCCCCTGAGGAACTGCCCAAGGCCGTAGAATTTGCCCACCAACACGGCGTCAGCGTTCATGTAACTGTGAACACTATGCCCCGCAATGATGAAATCCAGCATCTGCCGGCTTACCTGGAGCAGCTCCAGGATGCCGGAGTGGATGCGCTGATTCTGGCAGATCTGGGCGCATTCACCCTGGCAGGCAAATATGCTCCAAAATGCGCCCGGCACGTTTCCACTCAACAATCCATTGCCAACTATGAATGCGCAAAAGCTTGGTATGATCTGGGCGCCCAGCGTGTTGTGCTGGCAAGAGAATTAAACTTAGAAGAAATCCGCCAAATACGAGAAAAAACGCCTAAGGAGTTGGAGATCGAAACCTTTGGTCATGGTGCTATGTGCGTCAGCTATTCCGGTAGATGTCTGCTTAGCAACTACATGACCGGCCGGGATTCCAACCGGGGCGCTTGCGCCCAACCTTGCCGCTATCAATATGCCCTTGTGGAAGAAAAGCGGCCCGGCGAATATTTCCCGGTGTTTGAGGACGAAAAAGGCACTTACATCTTAAATTCCAAGGACATGTGCATGATCGACCATCTGCAGGATCTGCAGGAGGCCGGTGTGGACTGTATCAAAATTGAAGGCAGAGCAAAATCCGCCTACTATGCTGCCATCGTTACCGGTGCTTACCGCCACTGCATTGACGATGTGGCAGCAGGCCGTCCCATTGACCCTGTCTGGCGGAACGAGGTAGATCATATCTCCCACCGGATCTACTCCACCGGTTTCTACTACGGACATCCGGGGCAGTACACCGAACATTCCAGATACATCAGGCAGTGGCAGGTCTGTGCAATCGTAGAAAGCTGCGACGAAAGCGGTCTTGCCCAGTGCAGTCTGCGAAACAAATTCGCTATGGGTGATACCCTAGAGGCCGTCGGCCCGGACACGCGGCCTTTTAGCTTCCAAGTACCGCTGATGTATGACGCCGCAGGCAATGAGCTGGAAGAGCCCAAAACGCCCCAAATGACGTTTTCCATGCAGCTGCCCTGCCAAGTTCCTGCTTACACCATGTTAAGACGTAGCGTTGACCTATCTGCAAAATAATAAAAGCTGAC
>JAZRCU010000146.1:0-3142 GCA_045659965.1 Faecousia sp. | reverse complement strand
GGCTACATTGAAAATCAAAAACATGGACTTGTCTAACCGGGCAAGTCCATGTTTTTAATTCTATTATATTCTGCTTACCGAACTGGTGCAGTGGTCTGTCTTACCATTAATTGGGGTGCAGACAACATGCGGCTTTCGCACTTTTCTCCCCGGCGCATGGCATCCAGCATTTCCAGGCCTTCCCGGATCATACGATCGCGGTCAATGCGTACCGTCGTTAATGCAGGCGTGATCAAATGTGATATGGAGACGTCGTCGATGCTGACTACAGAAATGTCTTCCGGCACTCGGTATCCGTGTCCATAGAGATACCGCAAAACCTTTAATGCATAGAAGTCAACCGCGCAAAAGATTGCTGTAGGTCTTGTAGGGCCTGCCATGGCCTTCTCCAACCCCTCTTCCAGCGCATTGGTATGTCCCATCTTAATTTGGAAACGGTTGGGATACAGGGCAATACCGGCTTCAGAAGTGGCTTGCTGGAAGCCGCTGAGCACCTGATTGTTAAAGTCGTAAAGTGTTCCGTTGCTCAGATAGGCAATATCTCTATGTCCCAAATCAATTAAGTGCTTTGTTGCATCATAGGCTGCCTGGCTGTAATCCACAAATACGGAAGGCCACCGGGTTTGACGGCTGCAGTCCAGAATCACGAAGGGGATGCTCAAATTCTCAAGTTCCACATAGAAACTGGGATCCTGGTCACCAAAAATCAGCACGCCATCCACTTCACCGGAACGGATTGCCGGAGGCAGATTCAAAAGGCCATTTTCACTGGAAGAGTAGGTAGACACCAAATTATAGCCCAACTCCCGGCATGCGATCATTGCTGCTGTACTCATCTCAGAGTAGAAAGCCTGGTCCTCCAAATGGGCATTTGTGCTGTAAAAAGATGCAATATACGCACTGGAACGCTCTTTCAGCATCTGTACGGAAGCAGCACCGGTACAATAATTATGCTGTCTGGCAATTGCAAGGACTTTCTGTCTGGTTTCTTCGCTAACGCCCGGTTTACCGTTGATCGCCAGCGAAACCACTGCAGGAGATACGCCTGCCAGTTTTGCAATATCCTGGTTGGTGATCTTTGCCATTTTATCCATCCCCTTCCTAATATTTTTATTATACTAAAACTTTTTGATATTTGCAACGACAATCCAAAAGCTTTTGTGAATTAATAATCGTATAAAGGCTTTATTCCAAATAAGAAAGCGCAAGTGGAGAATACCACTTGCGCCTTCTAGCGGGGAGTGAGGAATCAAAAGAATAGAAAAATTGCTCAAAATAACGGATCTATCGCACCAGCATAAATACAATCGGGATCGTAATACAGGAAAGCAGGTGAGATACCACAGAAAGACCAGCTGCGGTAGAGGTATCCTTGCCGTAGGCGGCAGGAACAACCACCGGGCTTAATCCCAAAGGCATTGCCAGCGCACAAGCAGCGCAGGTAAAGACCGTATCCGTGAACGGAATGAATCTTGCTGCAAAAATGAATACCAGAGGAATGACCAGCAAACGGATTGCAGAGATCAAATACAGCCGGAAGTCCTTGAAGGTCTTTTTGAGTTGAATCTTGGAAACCGTAACGCCGGTCAGTAGCATGGCCACCGGGGACATACAGGCACCCAAGGATGATACCATATTGGATGTCCACTGGGGCAGTCTGATGCCGGTGAGACCAATGATCATGCCGATGAGCATTGCAATCAACATGGGATTGGCAAATGCTTTTGCCCGGTCTTTCATACTCTGCTGCTGGCCGGAACCGGCAATCAGCAGAACGGGCACACCCCACAGATAGATGAGAATCCACAGTGGGAGGGTATACAACAGATACTCAAAAAACATTTCCGGGAACAACGCGTTGACTACCGCATTTCCCATGAAACCAAAGTTGGAAAATACCAATCCGTAGGTGTAGATATTCTGGGTATACTTATCCTTTGCCAGGCACTTGGAGATACCGATTGCAATCGGCATGGTCACAAATGCAATAGCAAAGCTCACAAGCAGAAGATTCTTTGCTGCCGCAAGGCTCTCTACCGTGAAGTTTTCAATAAACGTACCCAATATGAGCGCCGGTAAAAATACCGTATTCTCAAATTTTGCCAGGACTGCCGAGGATTGTTCCGGAATGAATTTTCCTTTTCCCAGGATGAATCCAATAATAATTAAGGAAAACAGAAACACTGTCTGGGTCAGTGTGGACAGAAAAATGCTCATTTTTAGCCTTTCTTGCCCTGCAGGTCACACACGGTGACGCTTATTCTCCAGGTACTTATCGGATACGATAACGATTACCAGCACCAGGCCCTTGATGATATTCTGCACATTCGCGTAAACATTAAACAAGCTCATTGCATTGAACAGCAGACCCATCAGCATGGCACCCAGCAAGGTCTGGAACGCACCGCCCTTACCGCCGGAGAAGGAAGTACCGCCCAGGATGACCATGGGGATCATTTCCATAATAGAAGTTTCTGCCTGTACAGCACTGCCGCTACTCAGGCGCAAGGTCCAAATTAAACCGGCAAAACCTGCAAACAAACCACAAATAGCAAACACCAAAACCTGATGTTTCTCGATATTGATACCCACGCTCTGGGCTGCTTCCTTATTGCCACCGATGGCATATAGATTTCTGCCGAAGGTGGTTCTGGAGAGGATATACTGAGCGATCAGCATTACCGCAACAAACACCAGGAAGGTAACCGGCAGGAAGCCGAACAGCTTGGTGGTGATGAGCATTGTGAGTTTGGGGTTGTTGAAAGGAATTGTGGTACTGCCGGAGATCACCAGACCAACACCCTTTACCGCAAATTGCATTGCATAAGAGGTAACAAAAGCGTTCAGTTTGAATTTTGCCACTAAAAAGCCCGTAATACTACCTGCCAGCGCACAGCAGATCAATGCCAGCAGTGCAGCACCCACCAGGCCCAGCTTTTCCATCGACAAAACAAACACGACTGCGGACAAGCCGATAATGGAGGGAGTTGCCATATCCAGGTAGCCGGCAATAATAGCAAAGGTCATGCCCAAGGCAGCGATGCCGTATACGCTGAAAGAATTGAGCCAAACACCGATATTTCTGGTTGTAAAGAAATGCTCAGAAACAAAGGACATAACAACAAACACAAGGATCAGAAGA
>JAZRCU010000145.1:0-35517 GCA_045659965.1 Faecousia sp. | reverse complement strand
CATTTTCCAAAGGTGATAAGCTTGAGCATGTGATCCAGAAGGCAACAGAACTTGGCGCATATGAGATCGTTGCTTTTCCTACTGCTCGGTGCGTATCCAAGCCGGATGATAAGAGTCTTAAGAAAAAACTGGAACGCTGGCAGAAAATTGCAGCATCTGCTGCAGAACAATCAGGCCGCGGCAGAATTCCGCTTGTTCGTGTATTACCAAGCTATAAGGCGGCGCTGGAAGAGGGCGCGAAGGCAGATCTGAAGATCCTGTTTTATGAAAATGAGCATGCAACCACGCTGCAGATGGCGTTAACCGATTGCGACTTTAAATCTGTTTCTTTGTTGACCGGCCCCGAGGGTGGCTTGGAGGAAAAAGAGGTATTGCAGGCTGCAGATGCGGGATTCCGGGTATGTACTCTTGGCAGTCGTATTCTACGCTGTGAAACCGCGCCTTTGTGCGCGCTTTCGGCTGTTATGTATCATGTAGGAGAATTTTAATTACTATTTTTCATAAAATCCTCCGCTTTTGCCGAAATATCTGTTTTCTTTATTGACATATTTACGCATTTATGATATTTTTACCTAGTCAAATGCGAGGATAGGGAGTTTCCTGACAGATTACATTTTAGAGAGCGTGCGTCAGGTGAAAGCACGTATGTATTGTTTGGATTGTCGCCCTTGAGCTGATTGCCTGAAAGATAGTAGGGCAGTCCGGGTCTGCCCGTTATTGCTGTTAAGTGCCCGAGTGATCGGGAATTCAGGTGGTACCACGGAAATGTAGTTTTCGCCCTGAGCTTTTGCTCAGGGCGTTTTTATTTTATCAAAGGAGTGCTGACAATGGCCAGAGAATTGCCAAAGGTATATGAACCGCAACAAGTTGAAGATAGAATTTATCAGATGTGGGAGACAAAGGGTTATTTCCGCCCTGCGATGAAGGAAGGTGCAAAGCCCTTTACCATCGTTATGCCGCCTCCCAATGTTACAGGCCAACTGCACATGGGTCATGCAATGGATGCTACTTTGCAGGATACACTGATTCGTTTTAAGCGGATGCAGGGTTATAATGCTCTGTGGGTGCCTGGTGTGGACCATGCAGGTATTGCTACCCAGATCAAGGTTGAGGAAGAACTGCGCAAGGAAGGCCTGACCAGATATGATCTGGGCCGTGAAAAGTTCTTGGAAAAGGTTTGGGACTGGAAGCATCGCTATGGTAACCGCATTGTTGAGCAGCAGAAGAAGCTGGGCGCATCCTGTGATTGGGAGCGTGCAAGATTTACTATGGACGAAGGCTGTTCCAATGCCGTTCGTGAAGTATTTGTGTCCCTGTATGAAAAGGGCCTGATCTATAAGGGCAGCCGTATCATTAACTGGTGTCCTCACTGCGTTACCGCGCTGTCCGATGCTGAAGTTGAGTATGTGGATAAGCCCGGTCATCTGTGGCATATTCGTTATCCTCTGGCAGATGGCAGCGGTGAGGTAGTTGTTGCTACCACAAGACCGGAAACCATGCTGGGTGATACCGGTGTTTGTGTAAACCCCAACGATACCCGTTATACCCATATTGTGGGCAAGAATGTAATTCTGCCTTTGGTAAACAAGGAAATTCCTATTGTTGCTGATGATTATGCAGAGATGGAATTTGGTACAGGCTGCGTTAAGATGACACCTGCCCATGATCCCAACGACTTCGAAGTCGGTCTGCGTCATAACTTAGAGGTTATCCGTGTTCTGGATGATAACGGCGTTGTGAATAACTACGGTGGTAAGTATGAGGGTCTGGACCGCTATGAGGCCCGTAAGCAGATTGTTGCTGATCTGGAAGCACAGGGCTATCTGGTTAAGATCGAAGATCACGCCCATAATGTTGGTACTTGTTATCGTTGTCACAATGATGTTGAGCCTATCATTTCTGCACAATGGTTTGTTAAGATGAAGCCTTTGGCAGAAGAGGCTGTTCGCGTTGTGAAGGAAGGGGAAACAAAATTTGTCCCCGACCGCTTCAGCAAGACATATCTGAATTGGATGGAGAACGTCCGCGACTGGTGTATTTCCCGTCAGCTTTGGTGGGGTCACCAGATCCCTGCTTGGACATGTGAGGAGTGCGGTCATATTACAGTTTCCAGAGAAGATGCCTGCGCTTGTGAGAAGTGTGGCAGTAAGAACATTGAGCGCGATCCCGACGTTCTGGATACTTGGTTCTCTTCTGCGCTCTGGCCCTTCGAGACCCTGGGCTGGCCTGAAAAGACTGCAGATCTAGATTATTTCTATCCCACAGATGTGCTGGTTACCGGTTACGACATCATCTTCTTCTGGGTCGCCAGAATGATCTTCTCCGGTTGCGAGCATACGAAAAAGACACCTTTCCACACCGTATTGATTCATGGACTTGTTCGTGACGATAAGGGCCGTAAGATGTCTAAGTCCTTGGGCAACGGCATTGATCCTCTGGAAATGATCGAAAAGTACGGCTGCGATGCTTTGCGTATGAACATGGTTACTGGCAACTCTCCCGGAAACGACATGCGTTTTTATGTGGAACGTTGTGAAGCAATGCGTAACTTTGCAAATAAGCTTTGGAACGCTAGCCGCTATGTGCTGATGAATTTAGAGGAGGGCAAGGATTATAGCCTGCCTGCTCTGGAAGATCTGACCATCGCAGATAGATGGGTACTGTCTAAGCTGAATAAGCTGATAGCTGAGGTAACAGACAATCTTGAGAAGTATGAACTTGGTGTTGCCATCCAGAAGGTATATGACTTCCTGTGGGATACCTACTGTGGCTGGTATATCGAGCTGACAAAGGCAAGATTGTATAGTGATGATGCTGCACAGAAGCAGAACGCTACCGCTGTTTTGGTGTATGTTCTGGTTCAGACATTGCGTCTGCTGCATCCCTTTATGCCCTTCATTACTGAGGAGATCTGGCAGTCTTTGCCCCATGAGGGTGATGCGCTGATCGTTGCGAACTGGCCTGTGTTTAAGGCTGAGTTCCAGTTTAAGGCCGAGGAAGACCAGATGGAAGGTGTTATGAATGCCATCCGTGCCATCCGTAATCGCCGTGCGGAAATGAATGTACCTCCTTCTAAGAAGGCTGCATTGTTTGTATGTACAAACAAGCCCCAGATTTTCGTAGAGGGCGAGGGCTTCATTCAACGCTTGGCTTATGCTGATCAGGTAACCTTGCTGGAGAAAGAACCTGAGAATATTGACGGAATGGTCTGCTGCACCACAGCGGATGCAAAGCTTTATATTCCCATGGGTCAGCTGGTGGATGTTGCCAAGGAACTGGAGCGCGTTGAAAAGGAACTGGAAAAAGCGCAAAAGAATCTTGCCAGCATTGAAGCAAAGCTTTCCAACGAAAACTTTACTGCCCGTGCACCGGAGAATGTTGTAAAGGCAGAGCAGGAGAAGGCCGCAAAAGCCCGGGATCTGATCACCCAGCTTGAGCAGAGCGCAGCTTCCTTGAAGAAACTTTAATTTCATATTTTATGATAGAGCGTAAGCAAAAATGCTTGCGCTCTATTTTTTATTCCTAATTGCGACTGCAAATGATAAGACGATATTCTATACTGACAATATCATGAACGAGGAGGAATTTTATGCAATTTACCAGCTTTTTGGAAAACGGTCAATTAACCATAGAGTTGACTGGAGAAATCGACCATCATTGCGCAAAAGGATACATTGATGGCATTGCTGCAAAGATCGAAGCGTATAAACCCCAAAGATGTATATTGTGTTTTCGTGAGGTGTCATTTATGGACTCGTCCGGAATTGCTGTGGCCATTAATGCTTTGCGGAATATGACACGCATTGGCGGAGAGCTGATATTAACAGATCTCAATAGTCAACCTATGAAGGTGTTTTGCGCATCCGGAATCGACAAACTTGTCAACATTAAGGAGACAGTATTATGAAATTTGAAAACTTTATGTCCTTGCAATTTCCCAGCAGATCAAATAATGAAGCATTTGCCCGTTCAGCAGTTGCTTGTTTTGCTGCACAAATGGATCCAACCATGGAAGAATTGGGCGATATCCGCACCGCTGTATCAGAAGCGGTAACAAACGCCATCGTACATGCGTATCCTGACCAAATCGGCAATATTACCATCCGTTGCCGTATTTTAAAAGACAACACATTGGATATTGTGATTAAGGATAAAGGCGTTGGTATTGCAAATTTAGAGGAAGCCAGAAGGCCTATGTTTACAACAGGAGGAATGGAGCGCAGCGGCATGGGCTTTACTATTATGGAAAGCTTTATGACCAGCTTTCAGGTGACATCAGCGCCGGGAAAGGGGACAACCGTACATATGCGTAGAAAGCTGCAGCGCCGCCGATGAACACCACCGAGGAATTGATTGCAAAAGCCCAAGCTGGGCAAATGGAGGCAAAGGAAACGCTTATTGCACAAAATACCGGCCTTATTTGGTCAATCGCACGGCGTTTTATCGGCCGAGGCGCAGAACTGGACGATTTATACCAGTTGGGTTGCCTTGGATTTCTAAAGGCCATTGACGGATTTGATCTGGCATTTGGAACACAGTTTTCAACTTATGCAGTCCCAAAAATTTCTGGCGAAATTCGTCGATTTTTGCGCGATGATGGCGCGATCAAAGTGTCACGCAGCATAAAAGAGCAGGCTGCCCAGATTAAAAATGCCAGACAGATATTGCTGCAGCGGCAGGGAAGAGAACCAACAATTGGCCAGATCAGCGAGATTACGGGGATCGCACCGGAAGAAATCGCCACGGCCGAAGCCGCGGTTGCCAGCGTAGAGTCCATTCAGCAGGAAAACGGCGAGGGTGGACTTGCGTTGGAGGATGTTCTTTCCAATGAGGATGGAGAGGAAAAACTACTGGAACATATTTTGCTGCGGCATTCATTAAATCGCTTGCCTGATCGGGAACAGATGCTCATATCGCTGCGATATTTTCACGGCCTGACCCAAGAGCAGACGGCAAAAATATTACAAGTGAGTCAGGTGCAGGTTTCCAGAATTGAAAAGAAAGCAATTAACCGCCTTCGGGACCTTATGTATTAGTTTTACCTCTTTACCTTTTGGAAAAAATAGAGTAAAATAAATCTATCAATGCTAGAAAGTATATAGGTAGATTTATGACTGATTCTATGATCACACGATTTGTTGCGGCAAGAAAAAAGTATATTTCTTCGCAAATTGGGAATTTAAATCCGCAGCAAAAGGATGCTGCGCTGACTACAGAAGGCCCGTTGCTGCTCCTTGCCGGTGCAGGAAGCGGAAAAACAACTGTATTAATCCACCGTATCGCGAATATTTTGCGTTTTGGCAAGGGAAGCGATAGCGAATTGGTTTCGGATTTTATTACAGATGAGGATGTTGACTTTCTGGAAAATATTTCTGAATTTGCAAGTCCTGAGGAACTCCATAGAGCGGATTTTCTTTGCGGTGTCCAGACCCCGGCTCCGTGGAATGTAATTGCGATCACATTTACCAATAAGGCTGCCAATGAGCTAAAAGAAAGACTTACTCAAATGTTGGGGCAAGAGGCGCAGGATATTTGGGCTATGACCTTCCATGCAGCCTGCTGCAGAATCCTGCGCAGAGATATTGACAGACTTGGATTTACCTCAAGCTTTACGATCTATGATTCTGCTGACTCCGAGCGTCTTATGAAGCATATCATCAACGATATGGGTTTGGACGAAAAGACATTCCCTGCAAAATATGTTCTGAATATTATCAGCCGTGAAAAAGACAACATGGTAACCCCGGAACAAATGCTTGAACGGATCCATGCAGAAAATGATTATCGGTTGTTAAGTGTTGCAAAAGCATACGGAAGATATCAGACACAGTTAAAAGAAAATAATGCCTTGGATTTTGATGATATTATTTTCAAGACTGTAGAGCTGTTGCAATCTAATGGGGATATCCTTACTTATTATCAGAACAAGTTCCGCTATATCCTTGTTGATGAGTATCAGGATACTAACCATATGCAATATCTTTTGACCTCCTTGCTGGCAGGCGGTCATAGAAATATTTGCGTTGTTGGTGATGATGATCAGAGTATTTATCGTTTCCGCGGCGCAACCATTGAAAACATCTTGAATTTTGAGAAGGATTATCCCGGAGCGAAACTTATTCGATTAGAACAGAATTATCGCTCCACACAAGCGATCCTGAATGCCGCAAACTCTGTGATTGCCCATAATTTAGGCAGAAAAGGAAAGCATCTTTGGACGGCCAATCCGGAAGGTGATCTGGTTACTGTGTATGAGGCCCAGAACGAGGGCGCAGAGGCGGATTTTGTAGCAAGCCGGATCATTGCCGACTCTAAAAAACACAGTTTTAAGGACAATGCGATCCTATACAGAACAAATGCACAATCCAATGCTTTGGAATTTGCGCTGAGAAGAAACGGCATTCCATACAGAGTAGTAGGCGGACATCGCTTCTTCGATCGGGCGGAAGTTAAAGATATGCTGTCCTATCTTTGTGTCCTGAACAACCGTAATGATGATCTTCGTCTGGGTCGAATTATTAATAACCCTCCCAGAGGCTTAGGTGCAAAAACCATCGAAGTGGTAGAGCGTTTAGCGCAGGCAGAAGGGCAGGGGATGTATGCGGTAATTTCGAAGCCTGAGTTTTACGGGCCGTTAGAGAAATCCGCGGGCAAGCTGCATCAGTTTACATCAATGATTGAATCATTGCAGCAGCTTCTTGATGATGGTGTGGATCTGCCAAGCTTCTATGATGAGGTAATGCAGCGCACGGGTTATGCTGCTATGCTGGAAGCAAAGCCTACAGAAGAAAATAAAACTCGCCTTGAGAATATTCGAGAATTAAAATCCAGCATCAATGCCTATGTACAAAATGCGCAAACACCTTCCTTGGCAGGTTTCTTGGAAGAGGTGGCTTTGTACACAGACATCGAAGCGTATAATGATAGCGATGATGCCGTAGTGATGATGACTATGCACTCTGCAAAGGGACTGGAATTCCCCAATGTCTATCTGGTTGGTTTTGAAGATGGTCTGTTTCCCGGTATGCGTGCCATTGGCGATGTGGAGGAAATGGAAGAAGAACGCAGACTTTGCTATGTTGCCATTACAAGAGCAAAGAAGAAACTCTCGATCTCCTATGCCAGACAGAGAATGCTATACGGCCGCACCAACGCCTCTATGCCGTCCCGGTTTTTAAGAGAGATACCGGAAGATATCAAAATGAAAAAGGGCGGATACCAGAGTGCCGCTTCTTATAATAGCGGTTTTGGCACGTACGCATCTGCGCCTATTCCTCAGACGCCTGCAAGAAAGCAGGTTGCGTCCTATGATTTCTCCAAATACCAGACATCAGCGCCTGCTGCAAGTTATCTGGAGCTAAATAAGGGCGATATGGTCCAGCATACAGCCTTTGGTAAGGGTATGGTTTTGTCTGTAATGAAAGTCGGTGGTGACGCATTGCTGGAAATTGCCTTCGATGACAAGGGCACCAAAAAGCTTATGGCAAAAACTGCATCTGCGCACATGAAAAAACTGTAATATTTTTGCCAATCTGCGCATAGACTTGCCCGGGGTGAGTCTATGAAACGAGGGATGAAACGAGTTCTGCGATGGCTGCTCCTGATTTGTGTCATTGCTGCCATAATTATGGTGTTTCTTAGATATCGCTATGATGCAACAATTCGCGGTTTGGCAGAAACACAAGTTCGTAACGCCACATCGGATCTTATTAATGATGCGATAGATAAGCAGATTGCCCAAGGTAATATTCAGTACGATAGAATTGTTTATTTTGAGAAAGATCTGGATGGACGTATTACTGCCCTAAAGACCAATATGAGCGAAGTGAACCGGTTAAAAACAGCCATACTTAATCTGATTAACGATGAGATCCTTGCGTTGGATGTTACAGATTTGGGCATCCCAATAGGCAATCTGTTCTTGCCGGAGTTCATGGCTGGAAAAGGGCCTGTAATTCCTGTGCACATTATTTCTATTCGCAATTCTGATGCAGTATTTACAAGTAATTTTACAGAAGCCGGTATTAACCAGACGCTGCAGCAGCTGAATATGCAAGTCAGCGTGGATGTAGCTGTACTGATACTAGGAAAAACCAATTATTTTACTGTAACCAGTCAGGTGGTAGTTGCCGAAACTGTGATCGTTGGGCAAGTGCCGGAGACTTTTTTACAAACCGGAGGATACTATGGAAGCGAAAAAGAGAATAGATGAATTGACCCGTATTCTCAATGAAGCCAATTACCAGTACTATGTGTTGGATAACCCGACAATGTTGGATTTTGAATACGATCATCTGTTAAGAGAACTGGAGATCCTGGAACAGGAGCATCCTGAGCTGCAGAAGCCGGAGTCGCCTACAAAGCGTGTGGGTGGTGCGCCTGTAAGCAGCTTCGAGAAGGTAACTCACCAAGTTCCTCTTATGAGTTTGCAGGATGTATTTTCTTTAGATGAATTGGGCGCTTTTCTGGATAAGATCATCCAAGGTCATCCGGAGGCTGAATTTACAGTAGAGCCGAAAATCGACGGTTTGTCCGTAGCCCTTGAATACATTGATGGCGCATTTGTTAGAGGTGCTACTCGTGGTGATGGCGTCATCGGTGAGGATGTTACAGAGAACCTAAAGACAATTCGCTCTATTCCTATGCGTCTTGAAAATGCACCGAAACGGCTGATCGTTCGCGGCGAGGTGTATATGCCTAAGAGCAGCTTTCAGAAGCTAAATCAGCGACAGGAGGATGAAGGTAAGCCTTTGTTTGCTAATCCCAGAAATGCTGCAGCAGGCTCTCTGCGTCAGTTAGACCCCAAAATCGCAGCGCAGCGCGGATTGGATATTCTGATCTTTAATGTACAGTTGGCAGATGGTGTGAGCTTCCAGAGCCATAAGGAGTCTTTGGATTTTCTGAAGGAACTGCATTTTAAGGTAGTGGACTGCCATACCTATTGCCAAAAGGATGAAATCTTTTCTAAGATCCTTTCTATTAATGAAACAAGAGGGGATTTAGCTTGGGATATTGACGGCGCTGTTGTAAAGGTAAATGATTTGTCTTTGCGTGACGCGCTGGGTGCGACTGCAAAATTCCCAAGATGGGCAGCTGCCTACAAGTATCCGCCTGAAATTAAAGATACTGTGGTTGAAGATATTGTGGTACAGGTGGGCCGTACCGGTGTGCTGACACCTAAGGCTGTTGTTCGCCCTGTGCGCTTGGCAGGTACAACTGTAACAAATGCAACGCTTCACAATCAGGATTTTATTACAGAGCGGGATATCCGCATTGGTGATACAGTAAAGATCCGTAAAGCCGGAGAGATCATTCCAGAGATCTTAGAGGTGGATTTCGCCAAGCGCCCTGTAAATACGATGGCCTATCATTTGCCCACTTCTTGTCCTGTGTGCGGTGCACCCACCCAAAAAGATCCTGAGGGCGCATTTTTGCGATGCACAGGCGCTGAATGTCCTGCCCAGTTATCCAGAATTATTGCCCATTTTGTAAGCCGTGATGCCATGGATATTGAAGGACTTGGTGCATCTATTGTTGATAGCCTGATTGATCACGGATTTATTAAGACGCCTGCTGATATCTATTATTTAACATTAGATCAACTTAAGAGCTTATGGCAAAAGGGAGAGCTGGCGGCCAGTAAGCTGCTATCTGCAATCGAAAGCAGCAAACAGCAAGATCTGAGTCGGCTGATCTACGCCTTAGGTATTCGCCAAGTAGGCGCAAAAACAGGCAAGGTACTGGCAAGACAGTATGGAAGTCTGGATGCTTTGATGGACGCAGACCTGCAATCCCTGACAGAGGTAGAGGACGTAGGCGAGATTACTGCCGCTTCCATTTATGATTGGTTCCACCAAGAACAGTCACGACACATGGTAGAGCAATTAAGATATGCAGGCGTTAATTTTGAAAGTAAGCGTGCTGTAACGGACACCCGTTTTGCCGGTATGACCTTTGTGCTGACCGGTGCATTGAGTAAGTTTACCCGTGATGCTGCAACCGAGATTATCGAGAATTTTGGTGGTAAAGCTTCCGGCTCGGTATCCAAGAAAACCACCTATGTGGTGGTAGGCGAGAATGCCGGCTCAAAAGAGCGTAAAGCAAGAGAATTGGGTATTCCAATTTTATCTGAAGATGATTTCTTAGAGATGACAAAATAAAAAGAGGACGGCTATGCCGTCCTCTTTTGCATTATAAAGAAAAATCTTCTTTATCATATTTGTCAAGGCTTAATACCTTGGGCTTTGCCGGAATGCGCTTACAGGGATCATAAGCAAACTTTCTGCAAGGCTTTTCGCAAGACACAACACCGCGCTTAATGCAAAGCACCTGATCATCATTGAAAATTGTTCCATGTGTGCAGTAGCGACAGTCTCTGGGAAGCTTTTTGCGAAATAGCATAGAGTTCACCTCGAAGAAATTTTTAAGTATTATATCGCATATTTCACAGAAATGCTACTGTTTTTTCTAAATAATAGAAAATATATGATAAATAGAAGTGATATTGATATAAT
The DNA here is from genome assembly GCA_045659965.1 of Faecousia sp. GTDB lineage: Bacteria > Bacillota > Clostridia > Oscillospirales > Oscillospiraceae > Faecousia. The sequence continues at coordinate 25,003 of JAZRCU010000145.1, read as the reverse complement.
CGGTATATATAAATTCAGAGTGTAATCCGGGAATAATAGATATTGTAACAAGGAAGATAGAAAGATGGAAATTGCGGTTTGAAGGAGTTTTCCTTTTATATATAAACCAAGACCTAATCGGATAGTAACAGAGGCAGTCTGCATAAGTACACAAATTCCCCCAAGAGATAACATTCCTGCACAAATTACAAAGCGCAAGCTATCTTTTTGCACCATAGGCAGCAAATGACAACCGTTAACAAGTTCCAAAAGACCTGCAAAGATAGTGGACAACTCAGTTGGGATATATGGAAAAATCCAACGTTGCAGATATGCAATCACCACCCGGAAAATTAAGATCCATCCGCATATACTGCCCATTGTCCGAAGGCAATGATTTAAGGTTTTTACGATATCAATAGATGCGTTTTGCGCTTGCTTCCGGGAATCACAATTAACTTTTGGCAGAAGTATTCCGGTTATAACAGCGGACAATATTTGCATGCCCCAGAGAAGCCATAGAGCAATTTTGCTTGAAAATGCGCTCCATAACATACCGAATATAAACGCAGGCCCCGGATTGTTGCAGAAGCCCATAAGCCTATGGGCAGCGGCTTTTGTGATATTTCCGGTTTCGTATTGTTGCATGATCAATTTTGCACCAACAGGATATCCACCTAATAAGCCTAAGACAAATATTCCATCGCAGCCCTCTGGGATCTGGCACAGCTTGTGGATAGGGCCTAAAAATTTAAAATTGTTTCCCGTTGCGCCTGCAAGCAAACTGCCCAAAAACATAAAAGGAAATAAAGAGGGGATTACAGATTGTATACACATTTGCACTGCATCGGATGCCCCGGAAATTGCTGTTTTTGTGTCAAATATCAAAAGGAACATCATTGCAATTAGCAGACAGAGGGAATATCTCTTCATCATTTTACTCACCACCTCTATAGAATCTATGTCCCAGCGTGAAAATCCATCCCTTTTTCTCATACACTAGAGAAAAAGGGGGCGGTTATTTGAAACCGGTTGAGAGGTTTGTTACACAATTTCATAAGAATGCTACGCTGACAGGGGCAGTATTGCCCGGTGTGCCGTTGTTAGAGTTGTCAGGTGATCAACGAATTCTAATTGAAAACCATTGTGGAATCACTTGTTACAGTCATAGAGAGATCCGGATCAACGTGAAGTTTGGACAGCTTTGCGTGTCAGGTTGCAATTTGGAGTTGATGCAAATGTCTGCATCGCAGCTTGTGATAACCGGAAATATCTCTGCTATCAATATTTTTCGAGGAAACGGATAATGCAACTGTTAAAAAATTATAAAACCAGACGTCTGCGTGTTATAAGCGCAGATATGCCATTGTTTATATCCAAAGTCAGTCAGAATGGAATTGTAATTTACAACATTGTCCCTGTCGATGATCTAACGTGGGAGTTTAGTGTGTCTTCATCCGATTATCTCAAGGTCAAAGCACTTGTCAAAAAGGCCGGAGATAGGGAAAAATTACTCAGCAGTTCAGGAATAGGAATTTATATTGAAAAGGTCAGAAAACGCCCAGTTTTACTTGCATTAGCTATCCTTTGCGTTATCTTATCCCTTTTGCTGCCCAATTGGATCTTTTTTATCAGAGTAGAGGGCAACAAGAATGTGCCGACTAAGCTAATTTTGGAAATGGCAGATAGTGCCGGAGTTGGCTTTGGTGCATATCGTAGAGGAATTCGCAGTGAAAAAGTTAAAAACCGATTGCTTGCCGACATTGAAGAGCTATCTTGGATTGGTGTAAATACCAAGGGGTGTGTTGCAACCATCTCGGTGCAGGAAAGGGAGCTATCACAAAATACGAAGCAATCCAACTCTGTAGGTAGTATCGTCGCAGTACGAGATGGTGTGATTGCTGACATTACTGTTTTACGCGGTACACCACAGTGTAAGGTTGGTAGCGCGGTAAATAGGGGACAGGTGTTGATTTCGGGCTATACAGACGGTGGGTTATTCGTTCGTGCTGAAGCTGCAAGCGGAGAGGTATTTGCCATCACAAACCGTCAAATTTCTGTTATCAGCGATCAAAATATGTGCAAAAGACAGGAGAACAAAGCGCGAAGAGATACATATTGGTTTTTTGTCGGAAAAAAACTTATAAAATTATGGAAAGATAGTGGAATTTCAGGTGCAACATGTGTTAAAATGTATGAGACAAAGTATGTGACGCTTCCGGGAGGCTTTCAGCTACCCTTTGGTGTCTTAATTCAGACAGATATCCCATATTCCTGCATTCATGAAGAATCAGAGAGCACCGCTTGGTTGGAAGATGGTTGTCGGGATTATATTATATCGCAAATGAATTCTGGCAAGATATTAAATAGCAGCATGATTTCGAAATCTCAAAATGGCGTAATGTCAGCTTGGTGTAATTATACCTGCCGTGAAATGATCGGCCAGTTTCGATACGAGGAGATAATAACAGATTATGGCAAAAGTAATTGAGCGCATCATCAATGTAGAAAGAGTGGAGGACCTGATTTGTGTCTTTGGCTCATTTGACGAAAATATTAAGCGCATCGAAGAAGAATTAGAGGTTTCCATTATTAATAGGGGAACAGATCTGCGTATTACAGGCGATGAGGAAGCAGCAGATAAAGCTGCCCGCACCTTAGAGGGGTTGCTTGCTTTGGCCGCAAAAGGAGAACTGATAGACGAGCAACGGGTCCGCTATTTGCTTACGCTGGTAAAAGAAGGAAACGAAAGCCAAGTCAACCAAATCGCCAAAGATGTTGTCTGTATTACTGCAAAGGGAAAGCCTATCAAAGCAAAAACAGTTGGCCAGCAAAATTATATGAAGGCAATCCTGAAAAACACAGTTACCCTTGGCGTTGGTCCTGCCGGTACGGGTAAAACATATCTTGCTGTGGCCGCTGCTGTGGCTGCATTCCGAGAGAGAACAGTAAACCGCATCATTCTGACCCGTCCTGCAGTAGAAGCCGGAGAACGCCTTGGTTTTCTTCCTGGTGACCTGCAAAATAAGGTTGATCCCTATCTTCGTCCTTTATACGATGCCCTCTATGATATGCTGGGTGCGGAAACATTCCAGAAATATCAGGAACGCGGATCAATTGAGGTTGCACCCTTGGCCTATATGCGTGGACGTACCTTGGATGATAGCTTTATTATTTTGGATGAAGCCCAGAATACCACAAAAGAACAGATGAAAATGTTTCTAACCCGGCTGGGTTTTGGCTCTAAAATTGTCATTACCGGCGATGTTACGCAGATTGACCTGCCTGGCGATAAGGTGTCTGGTCTAAAGGATGCTTTGCAAGTCCTTGAGGGAGTGAAAGACATTGCTATCTGTAAATTGACCTCTGCGGATGTTGTGCGTCATGCTCTTGTTCAAGAGATTATCAACGCCTATGAGCGTGCAGAAAAGAAGGTGCATGCTCCGAAGCCCGCAAATGCAAATGACAAAAAATACCGGAGGAAGAAATAAATGCCCAGAACAAAAATTAATCTGACCTTCGATTACTTCACATTACAAAAATATGCTGTAAGTAGAATAATTCAAAATTGTGTCAATGCAACCTTGACAGCGGAAGGTATTCATGTTCCATGCGAAATCAATATCCTTGTTACCAATGATAAAGGTATCCATGGGATCAATTTAGCAAGCAGAAATATAGATAAACCGACCGATGTGCTGAGCTTCCCTATGTTTCAGTTGGAGGCCGGTAATCCTCCCAAAGATTGGGACGCTTACTTAGATATGGAAACAGAATTGTGTCCTCTTGGTGATATGGCTATTTCTTTAGAGCGTGCTATTGCGCAAGCAAAAGAATTTGGACATAGCGTCCGCAGAGAGGTCGGATATTTAACAATTCACTCCATGCTGCATCTTCTGGGATACGACCATCTGGATGAAGGTGAACAGAAGGCGCAGATGCGCAAAAGAGAAGAGGAAATCGCAAGCTCCATTTCCGGAATGAGCCGCTAAAGACAAAGGAGAGAGAATATGGCTACAAAAACCGCTATGATCACAATTGCCGGTCGCCCCAATGTGGGCAAGTCAACATTGACTAACTATCTGGTTGGCGAGAAGATTGCAATTGTTTCCAATAAACCTCAAACAACCCGTAATAGAATTTGCGGCATTGTTACAAAGGAAGATACCCAGTTTGTATTTGTGGATACTCCGGGCTTCCATAAGCCCAGAACAAAGCTGGGCGACTATATGGTCAATGTAACAAAAAGCTCTATCGCCGATGTGGATCTGACTGTATTAGTAGTCGAGCCCATTGCGTCTATCGGACCGCAGGAACAGGGCCTTATCGACCAATGCTTGGATAGAAAATGTCCTGTAATTCTTGCCATTAACAAGATCGACACCGTTGAAAAAGATAGCCTTTTGGAAGTAATTGCCGCTTATTCTCAGGCAGCTGCTTTTTCTGCGATCATTCCTATCTCTGCCAAAACAGGCGACGGCGTTGAGCAGCTTCTGGCAGAATGCAAAAAATACGCCATTGAAGGACCTTTTTTGTTCCCGGAGGACACTACAACTGATCAACCGGAGCGTCAGGTGATGGCTGAGATCATCCGTGAGAAGCTGCTGTGGTGTTTAGATCGGGAGATCCCCCATGGTACCGCAGTGGAGATTACAAAGTTTTCCGAGCGTGATAGCGGCATTATTGATATTGACGCAACGATTTATTGCGAAAAAGCCAGCCACAAAGGCATCATTATCGGCAAGCAGGGTGCCATGCTGAAGAAGATTTCTTCTATGGCCCGGGCTGATTGCGAAGGTTTTATGGGAACAAAAGTTTTTTTGACCACTTGGGTCAAGTACAAAGATAATTGGCGCGATAACGATTTCCTTGTGCGTAATTTTGGTTACAGAGAATAATTACCATGGGTATTTCTCTAATGGTAGGTAAATCCTAGCTTTGGAGGGATTACTATGGATGCACAGCAATTTTGGCAACTGTTTATGGATACAGGCGCACCGGAAATGTATATGTTATATCAAAAAGCCCGACGGATGGAGGATCCAAATGTATTTGAAGGTACAGGGACTTGTGCTTCGGATCACCCCTTACAAGGATCATGATGCACTACTGACTGTTCTAACAAATCAATATGGAAAAATCACGGTGAAAGCCAGAGGATTGCGCAGAAAGAACAGTCCTCTGGTTGCACCGTGTCAGTTGCTGGCTTTTGGTGAGTTTATGCTCTTTGAATACAAGGGGATGTATACCATAAATGAGGCGGCCAGTATCGAACTATTCCAAAACCTACGCAAAGATCTGACAAAACTTTCTTTGGGAACGTATTTTGCGCAGGTTGCTGAACTGGTCAGTCAGGAGGACACATCCAATCCGGAGCTTCTTTCTTTGGTGCTAAATTGCTTGCATGTGCTATCTTATACAGATACAGCGCAGGAACTGGTAAAAGCGGTGTTTGAATTACGCTGTGCTTGTATTGCCGGTTATATGCCGGACCTAACAGGCTGCAATTGTTGCGGCACCGAATACCCGGATCGGTTTAATATTTCCCAGGGAATGTTGGAATGCTCCGGTTGCCGTGATTTTAGTGTTGACGGTATCCGGATGCCTGTGCAACCCGGCGCGTTGGATGCAATGCGTTTTATATGTTATTGTGAGGACAAAAAGTTATTTGGTTTTCAGATAGGCAATGAGTCTGTTCAAATTCTATCCCAATTAACGGAAAGTTACTTATGTACGCAGTTGGAGCGCGGTTTTTCTACGTTGGACTTTTATAAGTCGCTATTCATTACTGTTTAGGAGTGTTACATGTCTAATTTATATACAAAGTCCATGCAAAAGCTGGAACTGGACGCGATATTGAAATTATTATCCGATTGCGCCTCAAGCGCAGAGGGAAAAGCGGCCTGCTTACGTTTGCAGCCCGATAGAGATTTGGTCGATGTGCAGAATATGCTGGAGGAAACAACGGAAGCATCCAAACTGACGACCTTGAAGGGGTATCCGAATTTTGCGGATAACCGGGATGTCAGCGCAGCATTAGACCGAGCCAATATGGGTGGTGTGCTGCAGCCAAAGGAATTGCTGCAAATTGGCGGTGCTTTGCGTTGTGCCAGAAATGTAAGAGATTATCTCACAGACGAAGAGAGCGACAGCATTTTATTTGGCTTGTTTTCTTGCTTGTCTGCCAATAAGTTCCTGGAAGATAGCATCTTCCGAGCAATTCTTTCCGAAGAAGAAATCGCAGATACTGCTAGTCCGGAGCTTGGAGATATTCGTAGACATATGCGCATTCAGAGCGCAAAAATTAAAGATAGTTTGCAAAAAATCATATCATCAGCTTCTTTTTCTAAGTATTTACGAGAGCCGATTATTACCATCCGGCAGGGAAGATATGTTGTTCCTGTAAAAAGTGAATGTAAAAATGACATTCCCGGTCTTGTTCATGACGTGTCTGCTACCGGCTCTACCTATTTTATTGAGCCGGCATCTGCGGTAAACGCAAATAATGCATTAAAGGAACTAGAGATCAAAGAAAAGAAAGAGATTGAACGGATCTTGGCAGAGTTGTCTGCAAATGCAGCTATGTATCGTGAAGATATTTGCCAAAATACTCGGCTGTTAACACAGCTGGATGTGATCTTCGCCAAGGCAAAACTGTCTTATAAAATGAAGGCTGGCGCACCGCTGATGAATGATCAGGGAAAAATTGAGCTTCGCAATGCACGACACCCCTTGATTGATCCTAAGTCTGTTGTGCCGATTTCTGTGCGCCTTGGCTCTGATTTTGATACCATGATCATTACCGGACCTAATACCGGCGGCAAGACAGTTACACTTAAGACCATTGGACTTCTCACGCTTATGGCAGAATGTGGTTTGCATATTCCTGCCGGAGATGGCAGTTGTTTATCTGTGTTTGATCATATTCTGGCTGATATTGGTGATGAGCAATCTATTGCCCAAAGCCTGTCCACATTCTCCAGCCATATGCGTACCATCGTTGATATAGTGCAACAATGTGATCACCGCACTTTGGTTTTGTTTGATGAATTGGGCGCAGGCACAGATCCTGCAGAAGGTGCAGCCTTAGCCATTTCCCTGATTGAATTCTGCAGAAAATCCGGATGTCGTGTGGCAGCAACGACCCACTATGCTGAATTAAAGCTGTATGCTATGCGTACAGCAGGTGTTATCAACGCTTCCTGTGAGTTTGATGTCCAAACCCTAAAGCCCACTTATAAACTGTTGATTGGCATCCCGGGAAAGTCCAATGCTTTTGCTATTTCCAGAAGATTAGGTCTTTCAGAAAGCATTTTAAAAGAGGCTGAAGCCCTTGTGGACCAAAAAGATAAGGATTTTGAGGATGTGCTTAGCCAGCTAAATGAGCAACGTCGTCAAATGGAAGCGGCTCGTCTTGAGGCTGAGAAGCTCAGATTAGAAACGCAGGAAATGAAATCTCAGAGCGAGGCTTACTCCCAGCAGCTGGAGAAAGAACGTGAAAAAGCCTTGGAGAGCGCCAGAGCCGAGGCTAAGGCGATCATAGAAGATGCACGTAGAACAGCGAATGCCGCAACCGATGAGATTAAGGCATTGAAAAAGCAGCTTGCAGAAGGAGCAAACACAGAAGGTATTAACCAACGTCAAGCCGAAATGCGCCGCAGCTTGAACGAGGCAGAACAAAGATTGCGCGCTGGGCAAAAGCAGATCCAACGACCCGAGCCGAATCGAGAGGTTATGATCGGTGACACAGTTGAACTTCTGAAGCTTGGTACAAAAGCCAGTGTTATTGCTATCAATAAAGATGGCACCCTCCAGCTACAGGCAGGTATTTTAAAGCTTAACGCTAAGAGGGAAGAGGTATACCTGCTGGAAAACGAAAACCCATATGAGCAAAAAGGTGGCCGACCTGCGCACTCTGGCCGTCAAATGAAGATTGCCGCAATGGCCTCTGAGGTTGATTTGCGAGGAATGGATGCTGTGGAGGCGATTTGCGTCCTTGACCGTTATCTGGATGAAGCCATGCGAAGCAATGTCCCATCTGTCCGGATTATTCACGGAAAGGGAACGGGTACATTACGCGCGGCTGTGCAGCAAAGCTTAAGGAAGAATAAATTTGTTAAAAAATTCCGTTTAGGTATGTACGGAGAGGGCGAAGACGGAGTTACAATTGCTGAATTTTAACAAAGCATATTTACAAACTCATAAATGCTTAAATTTGGTTGACTTTTTTTGTAGATTTGTTATGATGTATACATAACGCAAAGCACAGATATTGTGCGATAAGAGGGAGTGTTATATTATGACCAGTAGAGACGTTGTTGTCCGGTGTGAATCCGGCCTGCACAATAGACAAGCTACATATTTCGTACAGAAGGCAAACGAGTTTGATTGCAGTATTTGGATCGAATCCGGCAGCCGGAAGATGAATGCAAAAAGCTTGTTAGGTATTATGTCTTTAGGGATCGTTACCGGCGCAACAGTAACATTGTCTGCCGAAGGAAACAATGCAGATACTGCACTTGATGCATTGGAGGATCTTCTGCATAAAGACGTATATTAATCTATTGTTTCGCCTCAATGCCAGCGCTTGCCAGCATTGAGGCGATTTTTCGGAGTGGACATGAATGTGTTTTGAGCAGCTAAAAGAAAAGGCTCTTTCCTTACCCTTAAAACCTGGTGTTTATCTGATGAAAGATAAAGATGATAAGGTAATTTATGTAGGCAAGGCAAAAAAACTGAAAAATCGAGTAAGTCAGTACTTTCAGGATACTGCGTCCCATAATACAAAAACCAGATTGATGGTCAGCAAGATCGACCATTTTGACGTAATTGTTGCGGCCTCCGAATTTGAAGCATTGGTGCTTGAGTGCAATCTCATAAAGCGTCATATGCCAAAATATAATATCTTATTAAAAGATGACAAAGGATATCCTTATCTGCGCCTGGATATGCAGGAGGCGTACCCGAGGGTATCTATGGTAAGTAAGATATCGGATGACGGAGCAGGGTATTACGGGCCTTTTGGTAGCCGTCGCGTTACCGCTGAGCTATTAGAAACTATCCGCTCGACTTTTCAATTGCCAAACTGCAGCAAAAAGTTCCCTAAAGATATTGGCCATGGACGTACATGTTTAAATTATCACATGAATCAATGCTCCGGCTGGTGTCAGGGTACGCCAGATCAGCAAATCTACCATCAGCAAATGGAACAGGTAAAGCAACTGTTATCGGGAAATTACAAATCTGTTGCAGATACCATTCGTAAAAAAATGCTGGAGGCTGCGGATCAAATGCAATTTGAACTTGCTGCCAGCTTGCGTAATCGCCTAAATGCTATAGAAGCGCTTGGTCAAAAACAACTTGTAGTTGCCGGCGCACAGGCCGATCTGGATGTGATCGGTTATGCTCAAACAGAAGTAAAGGCTTGTCTGACTATTTTGCATTTCCAAGGCGGTAATTTACTGGATAAAGAATATGAGGTATTCTCCGTGCCGGAGTCTGCAGAGCAAGCAGCATCATCATTGATTAAGCAGTATTATTTGTCTAGAGGAATTGCGCCTAAAACAGTATTTTTGCCTTTTGAAATTGAGGATATGCTGTTGTTTTCTCAGCTTATTCTGGAAAAAATAGGCAAAAAAGTTCGATTTAAGGTACCACAACGCGGTGATAATGTGCGTTTGGTAGAACTAGCTAATAAAAACGCAACAGAAGAAGCAGAACGCGTTACAGATAAAATCGAGAGGACAAATGCAAATTTGACTTTGTTGGGAAAAATGTTGGCTATTTCGACCCCAAAACGGATTGAATCCTACGATATCTCCAACTTATATGAAACAGATATCGTGGCCAGCATGGTTGTCTTTCAGGACGGAAAACCCCAACGAAGCTCGTATAAGCGCTTTAAAATTGAAGATTTTATGCAAGCAGATGATTATGGCTCGATGCGCCAGGTGTTAGTGCGCAGATTTAACCATTTTGTAAATGGTGATTCTGGATTTGATACTGCACCAGATCTGTTACTAATTGATGGCGGTGTTAATCATGCCAACATTGCAGTAGATGTCCTGCGATCTTTTGGTCTTACATTTCCTGTATTTGGTATGGTGAAAGATGATCGCCACCGTACCCGTGCTTTAGTAGATCCCAACGGCAGAGAAATTCGCATTGATTCACAGCAGTCGATCTTTGCACTGATTGGAAATATTCAAGAGGAAACTCACCGATTTGCTATCACATATCACCGGAAACTTCGCAGTAAACGATTGAGATATTCCCAATTAGATGGCATTGAGGGAATTGGTCCGAAGAGAAAACAAGATCTTTTAAAAACATTCGGATCTATAAAAGCAATTCGTAACGCATCCGTTGCAGAGCTAGAACGACTGCTTCCATCCAATGTTGCTGCACGGCTTTATAAATATTTACACGATGAGACAACAGGAGAGGGGACGCCATGAGAGTCATATCAGGCAAGGCAAGAGGTGTCGTGTTGAAAACCCCGGACGGCACGCAAACCAGACCTACAGCAGACAGAGTGAAAGAGGCTTTGTTTAGCATCCTACAATTTGAATTACCCGGCAAGCGCGTGCTTGACTTATTCGGCGGCACCGGACAGCTTGGTATCGAAGCTTTGAGCAGAGAGGCGAAATATGCCGTTTTTGTTGACGAAAGAGAGGACGCCTGTCGTCTGATCAGAGAAAATTTAAAACGAACAAAATTCGAAAATCAGGCAAGTGTTGTTCGCTCTGATTATATGTCCTACCTGAAATCTACGCGAGATAAATTCGATATCATTATTTTAGATCCGCCATATGCAGAGATTTATCTGGAAAATTCGTTAAAAATGATAACAGAAATTGACATTTTGCAATCTGGTGGTATAATAGTAGCAGAACGTCCGTTGGGAAAGGACCTTCCGTATGATTTTGCGGGATATTCTCGCTCAAAAGATTACAAATACGGAAAGACACTTCTGACCCTTTACAGAAAAGACTAAGAGAAGGAATCCTATGAAAATTGCCATTTATCCCGGTAGTTTTGATCCTGTTACAAGCGGTCATTTGAATATTATCCGTCGTGCGGCGAATATATTTGATCGACTGATCGTTTGTGTTATGGTCAACGCCGGCAAGCACCCGATGTTTACCAGTGATGAGCGTGTAAACCTCATAAAGAAGGTAGTTGAGGACATTCCTAATGTTGAGGTGGACGCTTCTGAGGAACTGCTGGCTGATTACGCAAAAAGAAAGGGCAGCTGTGTGATCGTAAAGGGGCTGCGCGCTGGTTCGGATTTCGAAAACGAATTTCAAATGGCGCTGATCAACCACAAGATCAATCCTACTTTAGATACTATGTTCTTAACTGCAGAACATCAATATATGTATCTAAGCTCCAGCACAGTAAAAGAGTTGGGCAATTACAATGTAGACTTGTCTGATTTTTTACCGGAGCAAATTATTCCAGAATTCAAACAGCGGATTGCTGATATACGTCAAGGAGGAAACAGAAAATGAACGAGCAGAACATCGAAGATATTATCTCTGCGTTGTACGATATGGTACAGGACGCCAGAGCCCTTCCCCTGGGTGCCGATAAGTGCATCCTGGAGCGTGACAAGGTGCTGGATATGCTGGACGAAATCTTTGCTCAGCTGCCTGTTGAACTGAAGCAGGCTCGTACCATCGTAGAATCCCGCAATGAATTGATTGGCCAGGCTCGCCGTGAAGCTGAGGGCCTTATCCGTCAGGCTCAGGAGCAGGCTGACAAGATGGTTGCTGAGGAAGCAATCTATCAGGAAGCAAAGCGTCAGTGCCAAGAGATGGTTGCCAATACTCAGAATCGTATGGCTGAACTGCGCAAGGTAAGTAACGACTATATGGACGATGCTCTGCGTCGTACCGAAGAAGCAATCGCGTTGTCTTTGGATGATGTGCGTGATACCCGCACTAAGTTCAAGGCTCTTGTAGAAGCTCAGGAAAAGAAGGCTGCTGTTGCTGCTTTGGAAAACGAAATCTAAAATAAACAAACAGCTCAAAATATTTTTTGGGCTGTTTTTTTAAACAACGGAGGGATAATATGACATATCATGAACGTTATGCTTTTTGGTGTAATGCAAATCTGCCTGAAGAAGTACAGATTGAATTAAAAAATATCGCAAATAATGAAGAGGAATTGAAGGGTAGATTTGCCAGCGATTTGCAGTTTGGTACTGCCGGCATGCGTGGCATTATGGGCATGGGCAGCAACCGCTTAAATCGCTATACTGTCCGTCGTGCTGCACAGGGTATGGCTGCGTGGCTCAGCTCTACAGACCTGCCCCAGAAGGCTGCAATTGGTTACGATTCCAGACATAACTCTCAGCTTTTTGCCGAGGTCTGCGCCGTTGCATTTGCTGAGGCTGGCATTGAAACTTATCTGTTCGACCGCTTAGCACCCACACCTATGCTTTCTTATGCCGTTCGTGCACTGGGTTGCGGCTGTGGCATTGTCGTATCTGCAAGTCATAATGCCGGTATTTATAACGGTGTAAAATGCTATGGCCCCGATGGCTCCCAGATGACCGACGAGCCTGCTGCGATTGTCACAGAGAATATTTCTAAGATCCCTTATTTTATTCCTGAAAGTAAATCTTTTAAGGCGTTCATGGATGAAGGCATTATCCATTATATTGATCAGCAGCTTTGGGAGAATTACTACACCACAATTTTGAACGAGTCTGTAAATGGTGATTTGATTGCAAAATCCGGTCTGGAGATTGTTTATACACCTTTGTGCGGTGCCGGTAATGAGCCTGTTCGCGAAGTATTGGGAAGATTAGGTGTCAAGATCCACGTTGTGGAGTGTCAGGAGCTTCCTGATGGCGATTTTAAAACATGTGAATACCCGAATCCCGAAACCGATGCAGCGCTTCGTGAGAGCTACAAGGTGGCTGATGGTGTGTCCTGCGATGTTGTTTTGGGTACAGACCCGGATTGTGACCGTGTGGCAATCGCAATTCCTTATAATGGCGGCTATCGCAAGCTTTCCGGTAATGAGCTTGGTTGCCTGCTGATGGATTATGTTCTGAAGGCGCGTACAAAGCTTGCGGATATCCCTGAGGATGCAATCGTTGTTCGCAGCATTGTTTCTTCTCCTTTGGCTGACCGCATCGCAGAGCACTATAACGTAGCTATGCGTACTGTGCTGACAGGTTTTAAGTACATCGGCGGTGAGATCCTTGAATTGGAAAATAAAGGCAAAGAAGATCGCTTTATCTTTGGTTACGAGGAAAGCTGCGGATATCTTAAGGGCACCTATGCCCGCGATAAGGATGCTGTGCTGGCCTCTATGCTTGTATGTGAGCTGGCCGCAGAGTGTAAGCTTCAGGGAAAGAATATTCTGGATGCTATGAATGAGATCTATGAGACCTACGGCAATTATCTGTCCTATGTAGAAAGCGTTGAGTTGACCGGAGCAGACGCAATGGAAAAGGCTGCAAATATGATGGCTCAGCTTCGCGAAAACGCTCCTGCATCCATTGGTGGCGCAGCAGTTACAGAAATTCGGGATTATAAGTCCAGTGTTGCAAAAGATCTGGCATCTGGCGCGGAAACTGCCATTAAGTTACCTTCTTCCAACGTTCTTGAATTTATCTTAGGCAAGAGCGGTAGTGTGATCGTACGCCCCTCCGGCACCGAGCCCAAGGTAAAGTTCTATTACACTGCAGTTGGTAAGACGAAAGAGGATGCCCAGAAGCTTCTGGGTGCAATGCAGGCGCAAATGTCTGTGTAATATTTACTTTTTGAATACCCAGGATGCAATGTCCTGGGTATTATTTTTTGTTATCGCACATAGAGTAAAACAAGGGGAGGGGAGATAATGAAAACAAAAAATGATCTGCCATTAAAACAATGGCTGTGGCTGATAGGGGCTTACTGTATCAGCAGCGTCTTTGCGATTATTATAGGTACCGTTCTTGTAAATACAGGAAAAATATCATTGGACAATTCTAGGACATATTTTGTATGTTCGATATTTATAAGCGGAATGATCATCGGCCTGCTTTCGAGAAAATTACCACTGCAATGGCTTGGTGTTGGGGTCGGTATTGTAATACTGTTAAATACTGCTTGCGCTCTTTTGGTGTTTACTGAAATTTCAAATACATTTATCTTACAAAACGGCTCACTATTACTAGGAAGCATTCTTGGGTATTTGATTATAACGAAGCCCGCTGTGAAGTCAAAAGGGAAGCGTAGGCGAAAAAAATATAGTTAAGTTGTACAAATTCACTATATGGGGTAAATTACCTTTACCCCATTGCGCAAAGCTGCAATCTTTCTTGCAAAACTACATTTAGTGAGCTGGTTTAATTCAAAACCCAATATCTTGGCGTATTCATCGAATATACAAAATTGTGTTGCTTTTGTTTACATAACAATGTTTACATAAGTTTTGACATAATTCACAAAAATTGTAATAATATCCAATTTTGCTTGCTTTTATCCACTTTTTGATATATAGTATTCGTGCAATATGTTTATTTCTTTAGATTGCACAAGTATGTTATGTTCCTAAAGGATCACCAAAGCGGATGGAAGCAGAAGAGGTGATCATCATGCAAGTGAATAAACATAACAGTCAATATTCATATACTTGGACAAGAGTATTTTTATCCGTTATTTGGATTCTGGGGATTTTTCTCGGCCTTTATCTGTCGGTTTCCTTGACAGAGAATTCGAAATCTTTGGTGCGCACGCTTCTGGAAAGTCGTGTGTCGACCGTTGGCCTTATTGCAAATCTCTTTCTGCCATTTATTATTTCAGCCATTGTATGGAAATTCAAAATTCCTGCGATTTATTTATTACTCGCCTTTACAAAAGCAATCTGTTATGGTTTTTGCCTTTGTAGTATAGGGTACGTTTTTAGAGAGGCCGGTTGGCTTCTACGATGGCTGTTTCTTTTTTCTGATACATGTTCTTCTGCGCTATTATTGTGGTATTGGTATCGCAATATAACATTTAACCACAGTAGTGCAAAAGATCTATATATCTGCGGAATTCTTGCGGTATCAATTGCCTTAATTGATATTTGTCACGTAATTCCGTTTTCACTAAGATTATTTTAAGTAAGCAGAGAAGGGTTTGTTATTCATGTTGGATTTGATTCGTGCCTACGAGAATTACCTTTCTAAGGTAAAAAAGGCATCTGACAACACAATCGCTTCCTACATGCGCGACATTCGCCAGTACGCCGATTGGCTGAAGGCTGAGCAAAATGTAGAGGTTATTGATGCACAACAACTGAATATTAGCCAGTATTTCTCTCATCTGAGTGAAATAGGGAAGTCAACCACGACTATTTCCCGTAGTTTGGCAAGTCTAAAGAATTTTTATTCTTACTTAGTGTCCTCCGGTTTTGTAGAGGCCAGCCCCGTCAGAGATATTAAGGTCAGCCGCGGTGAGAAGAAGCTACCGCAGATCTTGAGCGGCAGAGAAATTGAATTATTGCTTTCTCAGCCCGCCTGTGTCGACGCAAAGGGTTTTCGCGACAAAGCAATGCTGGAAGTCATGTATGCAACCGGTATCCGCGTAACCGAGCTGATCGACCTTGATATCGACGATGTGAATTTAGAGCAGGGAATTATTAAATGCACACAGAGCAAGAAATCCCGGAGCATTCCGTTATATCCTGCTGCCTTAAAAGCATTGTCTGTATATGTAAAAGACATCCGTAATGCTATGCTTTCTGACCCTAACGAACCTGCTCTATTTGTAAATATCAGCGGTGTTCGCATGAGTCGCCAAGGTTTTTGGAAGATATTAAAGCATTATCAAGCCGCTGCCCACATCGAAAAAGAGATTACGCCTCATACTTTGCGCCATAGCTTTGCGGTCCACCTCTTGGAAAATGGCGCTGATCTTGGCTCTGTACAGGAACTTATGGGTCATAGCGATATTTCTTCAACTCAGCTATACACCCAAATGATCAATCAAAAAATTAAATCTGTATATGAAAAATGCCATCCCAAGGCATAAAAAAGGTCTATCGACAAAACTCTTCGATAGACCTTTTTCTTATTATATTATAGGGTAGGGGATCACAGACCTGTCATGGCAGCCAGAGCATCCACCTCTATATCCAAAATTCCACGGCGCATAGATAAGCCCTCCTGAATATCTACATCACCGAAGCTACCGTCCCGCGTACAGATTACGCGGTTTGTTTTTCCTGCGATCAACATCTCGACGGCCATGTAGCCCATTTTTGTGGCATTTACACGATCTCTGCCGGTAGGGCAGCCGCCTCTTTGGATATGGCCCAAAACAGTCACACGAGGATCCAAATCCGTAGCCTCTTTGATTTGAGCCGCAATATCAGATGCTGATCCAGCGCCTTCGGCCACAACGATCATATAATGGGTAAATCCATTCAGACGCGCTTTACGGATTTTTTCGATCACATCTTCTTCGATATCTATCTTTTTCTCAGGAACAAGCACAGCTGTTGCACCGATGGCAAGGCCTACATACATAGCCAGATATCCGGCATTATGGCCCATAACCTCAACAACAGAGCACCGTTCATGGGATTGCATAGTATCACGCAGCTTATCAATACATTCAATAGCTGTGTTTGCAGCAGTATCAAAACCGATTGAATAATTTGTGCAGCATATATCGTTATCAATCGTAGCAGGAATACAGATCACATTGATGCCAAATTTGGACAGGGCAGCAGCGCCACGGAATGTGCCGTCGCCACCAATAGCTACAATACCGTCAAGACCAAGGAATTTGCATGTGGACGCCGCTTTTTTCTGACCCTCGTCGGTCATAAATTCCTTGCTGCGAGCAGTATATAACACAGTACCGCCGCGGCTAATAATATGTGCCACGTTCTTTTCGTCTAATCGTATCACATCACCGGTGATCAAGCCGTTATAACCACGGCGAATTCCGTAACATTCAATGCCATGATACATTGCAGTACGTACAACTGCGCGAACACAAGGGTTCATACCGGGCGCGTCACCGCCGCTGGTCAATACGCCAATTCGTTTAATTGCCATAAGAAACCTCCAATACGTTTGTATACATTGTAATTGTAATTTGTTAAAAAGTAAAGACATAATAAAATAATATATCATAAAATAGGGGAGTTGCCGGCAACTTGTATTTTCAATGCTAAAATTTTTCATTTATAAAATTCTTAGCAGTGCTATATTGTTTGCAAAGAAAACACCCATAATAATGGATGATAAATTGCAATCATTATCTTTGTATGATAAAATTTAGAAAGAATATAATACAAATATAAAAATTAAGCGTTTTCATGCGCTTAGGACTGCAGAGTTTGCACAACCACCGAAACAAGGGAGTAGCTGCTCTAATTCGCCCTAATCCCCACCGAACGCAACAAAATAAAAATTTTGTTGCGTTCGAGGTAAGTTTATGATACAATATAGGTACAAAAGCGCCAAATGCCTAATTTGGGAGGTTTTACCATGCAAAGATACAATGACTGCCCTCAGATACTAAAAGACTTTCTTACATATCACGAAACTATCAAAGGTCAATCACAAAAAACGATTTCAGAATATTATTTGGACCTGCGTATGTTCTTGCGTTTTATTTTAATGATGCGCAACGATATGCCTATGAATACAGATATTGATAGTATTCCTATTAAACAAATTGATTTAGAATTTATTAAAAAAATTACCCCTTCGGATATCTATGATTTTCTTTCATATCTTGCAAATGATCGCGCCATCAATCCAGACTCCGGCTCTGTATCCTACGGTATCTCTGCCTCTGCTCGTGCCAGAAAATTATCTGCCATTAAATCCTTCTATAAATATCTAACTGTACGAACAAAGCAATTGCCGGAAAATCCTGTCGCCGAAATGGAATATCCCAAGCTGCGCAAAAGCTTACCGAAATACCTGACATTTGATCAATCAGCAGCCTTGCTGAAGGCTGTTTCCGGTGTTAACGAAAAGCGTGATTATGCGATCCTTATGTTATTTTTAAACTGTGGCATCCGCCGTAGCGAGCTGGTAGGACTAAATCTTTCTGACGTCTATGAGGACAGAATCCGCGTTGTTGGTAAAGGCAACAAGGAACGCTTCGTCTACTTCGGCTCTGCTTGTAGAAAAGCCATCGATGCCTACTTGCCCGAACGCAACAAAAAAGTGTTAAGCGACAATCGAGCATTATTTGGCTCCCGTGACAGCAACCGCATCAGCGTAACAGCTGTGCATCGATTGGTTAAGAAAGCACTCCTGCAAGCAGGCCTTGACAGCACACAGTTTTCTGCCCATAAACTACGTCATACTGCTGCTACTATGATGCTCTCCGGTGGTGTCGATGTGAAAACTGTGCAGGAAGTTTTAGGCCACGAAAATCTAAATACCACACAGATTTATACGCATATCGAGAATACTGAATTGAAAATTGCCGCAGAAGCAAATCCAATCTCGAAGCTCGATTTTGCAGATGCCGAGGAAGAAGCCTAACTCCCCTACCCTATTTTGATAACTATTTATACAGGAAAACCCACAATTTCTTGCAAAATTGTGGGTTTTTTCTTATTTTCCTGTAGATCCAAAGCCTCCGGCTGCTCTTTCCGTGTCAGAAAGTTCATCTACTAATTGGTATGCAGGTGTTAAAACAGGTGTAATGACCAACTGCGCGATCCGCTCTCCATGAGAAATGGTTTGTTCCTCATCAGAATGATTATGCAAAACCACAATAAACTCACCCCGGTAATCGCTATCAATTACACCTACTTTATTAGCAGGCGCTAAGCCGCGCTTGCAGGCCAAACCGCTACGGGCATAGATAAGTCCTGCACATCCCTTAGGAATTTCCATAGCAAGTCCGGTAGGAATAAACGCAGTAGCACCGGGCGCAATGGTAACAGAATTATCCAAACAAGCATATAAATCAGCACCGGCAGCTTCCGTAGAGCCATAGGTGGGTAAAACTGCATTTTCCTTAAATTTCTTTACATTTACAAACATTATTTCATCCCTCTTTCGTTTCCTTGCCAGTCGTTCCAAAGCACGATCCGATCACTTGCGATTGACTTTTTTACATCAATCAACCTTTGATTAGAAGATCCGCGGAAGCGCAATGTTAAATCTTTCTTTTCTTCAACAAAACGTCCATCTACCAGTACATCTAAATAGCTTACAAACTCTTCTGTGATCTGGGCCGGCCCTAAATTTCCGGGAAGAATATCTTTATCAAATAGATACCCGGAAAATGCCCAGATAGATTTATCAGGATATAAGCTTTTTACCCGGCGCAAGAGTTTCACCAATTCTGGTTGATTTTCCGGCTCAAAGGGCTCTCCTCCCAATAAGGTTAGACCTTGAATGTGGTTTGGTGCCAGCATTTTCAGGATCAAGTCGATGGTTTCATCGGTGAAGGGTGTACCATAGTCAAAATCCCAGGCAATCTCGTTAAAGCAGCCTTTACAATGATGCCGACACCCGGATACAAACAAGCTAACGCGCACACCGGGTCCGTTGGCAATATCACAATTTTTAATTGTGGCATAATTCATATTTAACCCTCCAAATGGGTGATAACTTACCTGATTAATTGCACTTTTTTCCAATATTTGCCAAATAACGGAAGCTTAAAGGCCATAAAATCCCAGCCACTACCACCATTAAGAAATATCGCACACTGCGACCAATCCAGTCACCTAAAAGCATATTCAACGGCATTTTCAGACCAGCCTTTATGCCAAGCACAAGGACAAAGCCTAGTATCACCTTTAAAACATTGCCCCAAGGTGTTGCTTTTGTAGAGAAATGCAACCAGCGCTCATCTACAAAATAGACGGTTACCATGCCGCAAATTGCACCCAGCAATGTATATCCGTTTTCAATACCGGAGGCCAAATTCCCTGTATCTACATCGGCCGGGAAGGGATATAAATGCACAAAAAACAGATATCCTACGGCTGCCAATATCATAAATCCCATGATCCAAGGTGCTTGTTTAGAAAAATTCTTCAAAAAGACAGGCTTTAAAATAAAAACCAAAACCAGAGAAAGAATAGCGCCAACGCATACATCTAAAAGGGTGTGAACACCCAGATATAATCTGGTAATGGGAACAAGCACCGCAGCTACAATACACAGAATTTGTATCCAACGATTTTTGATGCTATACGCCAAGCTGCCATAAGTGCAAACTGCAGCCTGGGTATGCCCACTGGGAAAACTATAATCACCAGCGTTTGTTTTCGCACCTTCTACCACAGTAAAATTACTATCTTTTACCCAAGGACGTGGAATTCTAAACCAAAGCTTCATAAATTGACTGGCCAAGATCCCGATAAATCCCACGGACATCATATAATATCCTTTATATTTATCCACGCACCAGAACATTATCATAGCTAAGATCAAAAACAAAGTTTCTTCCCCAAGCTTTGTGAATAGCAACATCAATGTGTCCAACACAGGATTTCGAATACTCTCAAAAAAATACAATATCTCCATTGCATTTCCTCCTTGCATTACACTTCTTTTATTATACTAATAAAACAACAAAATGTAAAGTCACACAGATCATCTACGTGACAGTATTGCATTTTTAAACATTCGGTTTATAATAGTAATATCACCTTGAAACGAGGATAAGCTATGCAATCGAACAATCAACGATATATTTACAAAAGAAACCAGCTGGCCAATGTGATATGCCAGCTTCGTTTTCCGGACATACTATCCATAAATCACGAAGAGCCTGCGAAATTTCAAGAGGCGATTCGCGAGGAATTCCCTATATATGCCGCTCAGCGCGAGCAGAATCCGCCTAAAATAACCGGCGCGCCCGGTAATTTGAAAATTGAAACACCTCCGGCCACGATCAATTATCAGTTTTCTTCGGTGGATGGTGCTTGGAAAGTTAATCTAACCAAAAATTTCATCTCTCTATCCTGCTCAAAATATGAATGTTGGGAGGATTTTGCAAGAAGGCTGGACTCCCCTCTTGCTGCCTTTATTCAGATTTACAAGCCTGCATGCTTCCAAAGAATCGGTCTGCGATATATTAACATTATCTCTAAAGAAGCTCTGGAATTATCCCATGTCCCCTTCCGTGACATGATTGCTCCGGAATATACTGGTATTTTAGCCTTTGACAGCGTAAATGAGTCTGCAGTAAATCGGTGTAGTTTCGATACAGAACTCGCGCTGCCCGGTGGTTGTGTCGCAAAGATTCATGCCGGTACAGGACGGGTAAGCCGAAATGGCATAGCTGACAAGGAAATAAAATTTATCTTTGATCAGGATCTGTATATGTCCGGAAATATTCCTGTAAATTATTCTGCTGGTTCTCTGCAAACGCTTCATAGTCAGGCCTATCCCATATTCCGTGGCGCAATTACAGAGCTACTGCACGAAGCTATGGAGCCTCAATCCATTTAAAGGAGATAATTATGCCTTATTATTACGGTTTTGATTGGTCATATCTTGTTTTGGTGCTGCCCTGTGTGATCCTGTCTATCTGGGCAAGTTCCAGAGTAAATAGCACATTTAAAAAGTACAGCAAACAGCTATCACAGCGTGGGATTACCGGCGCAGAGGCTGCGCGTCGTGTTTTACAAAATCATGGCGTAACCAACGTCACCATCACCCATGTCTCCGGAAATCTGACAGATCACTTCGATCCTCGCAGTAATGTGATCCGTTTGTCAGACAGCGTGTATCAAAGCACCTCCACTGCAGCCATTGGTGTTGCCTGCCACGAAGCCGGACACGCTGTACAGTATGCAAAACATTACGCACCCATAAAACTTCGAGCCGCCATTATCCCCATCACAAATATCGGCTCTCGTCTTTCTATGCCTTTGATCCTTATCGGTATTCTGCTCTCTGCGTTCGCGGAATTTTCCTATACGTTAGTCTATTTGGGGATCGCTTGCTTTGGCTTATCCCTTGTTTTTCAGTTGATCACTCTACCGGTAGAGTTTAATGCCAGCCGTCGGGCTCTGGAAGCAATCAGAAGCCAAGATCTGCTTACAACCGAAGAACAACGTGGAGCTAAGAAAACCCTCCAGGCAGCCGCGCTGACCTACGTAGCAGCAACCGCCCTTGCGTTGGTACAGCTTCTGCGATTGATCATGATTTTTGGCGGAGGACGTCGAAATCGCAACTAAAATATTCCGCTCCGGTCTTGACAATCGGGGCGGATAAGTTTATACTTTTACAGTATGAAAAGTATGAAAAATAGGAAAGCGAGGATGTTATGGCTGGAGGAAAACACGTACTTGGCAAATCAAAAAGCCGCAGAGTGTTTGGTACTGCCAAGGTAGGCGATCGCGGACAGATCGTGATCCCAAAAGAAGCCCGAGAGTTATTTCACATTCAACCCGGAGATACACTATTGATCCTAGGAGAAAAAGAAACCGGTTTGATCGTATCCCGGCCTGAGGTTTTAAGTGATATCGCAAATCAAATTTTTGACACCGTGAGAGAGGAAAAATAATGGAAGAACTGAAGAATTTATACAGCGAAATGGGCATCTGTCCCGCTGTTTATGAATATGGCGAAAAAGCCATTGAAAAGCTTACTGAGCGCTTTAAGGAAATCGATAAAATTGCAGAGCATAATCAGGCAAAGGTCCTTGCAGCTATGCAAAAGAATCGCGTTTCTGCTGCCTGTTTTGCCGCAACCACCGGCTATGGTTATGATGATGTTGGCAGAGATAACTTAGAGAAGGTTTATGCAGATGTATTTCATACAGAAGCTGCTTTGGTGCGACCCCAGATCACCTGCGGAACCCATGCGCTTACTGTAGCCCTTAGTGCAAACCTACTCCCCGGTGACGAACTGCTGTCCCCTGTTGGCCTGCCCTATGACACTTTGCAGGAGGTCATCGGTATTCGCGAAAGCCCCTGTTCTTTAAAAGAGTATGGTGTTACTTATCGTCAAGTCGATCTGCTGGAAGATGGCTCTATTGACTATGAGAACATCCGCAAAGCCATCAACGAGAAAACAAAACTGATCACCATCCAACGCTCTAAAGGCTACGCCACTCGCCCCACGTTCTCTGTAAGCCAGATCGGCCAGTTGATCTCCTTTGTAAAGCAGATCAAGCCCGATGTGATCTGCATGGTAGATAACTGCTACGGTGAATTCGTGGAAACCATTGAGCCTTCTGATGTTGGCGCAGATATGGTGGTCGGCTCTCTGATCAAAAATCCCGGCGGCGGTCTTGCTCCCATTGGCGGATATATCTGCGGTACTGCCGAATGTGTCCAGCGTTGTGCATATCGTCTTTCTGCTCCCGGTCTGGGTCAGGAAGTTGGCGCAAATTTGGGTCTTATGACCGCACTGTATCAAGGCTTCTTCCTTGCACCTACTGTGGTTGCTAGCGCAGAAAAGGGCGCAATTTTCGCAGCGAACCTGTATGAGCCCTTGGGCTTCCGGTGCGTACCCAATGCTACCGAGAGCCGTCATGATATCATTCAGGCAGTGGAATTAAAGAGCGAAGAAGGCATGATCGCGTTCTGCAAGGGAATTCAGGCTGCAGCGCCTGTAGATTCCTTTGCACCTCCCCTGCCCTGGGATATGCCCGGTTATAACGACAAGGTGATCATGGCTGCCGGTGCGTTTATCCAAGGCTCTTCCATTGAGCTTTCCGCTGATGGCCCGATCCGTCCTCCCTACGCAGTTTACTTCCAAGGCGGCTTGACTTGGCAGCACGCAAAAGTTGGCATTCTTATGAGTCTGCAAAAAATGGTAGAAGCAGATCTAATTCAATTATAAGGAGATAGAAAAAATGAGTTGGTTTTTGTTTTCGATCATAGCACTTCTTTGCTGGTCCGGATCTGATTTCTTTTCTAAGATCGGTTGCCGGGATGCGAAAGACAAGTACAGTCAATTTAAAATGGTCATGGCCGTTGGCGCGGTCATGGGTCTGCATGCAGCCTACGAGATCTTTGTGGGCGGTGTCGAGATCTCTTGGAATGTTATTTTCACATATCTGCCTGTTTCCCTACTTTACATTGGTTCTATGACTTTGGGTTATGTGGGACTGAGATATATTGAACTGTCCATCTCCTCCCCTATCTGTAACGCTTCCGGCGCTCTGGTTGCTATCATTGCAATTATCGGTGGTACTGCCGAGGCAATGGAGCTGCCCCAATATATCGCCATTGCGCTGGCCTGTGCCGGTGTGATCGGTCTTGGTTTTGTGGAAGCAAACGAGGACGAAGAGCTCCGGGCAAAGCGTCAGGAAGCTTCGAACTACAAATACGCAAAAAGCTGGCTTGCTTTGGCGCTTCCCATCGCCTATTGCTTGCTGGATGCAGCCGGTACATTTGCCGATGATCTGGTGCTGGAGACCTTAAATGAAGATTCTGCCAATGTTGCCTATGAACTCACCTTCCTGGCAGCCGGTGTGGTCTCCTTTATTTACACCTGCATTATCAAAAAGCAGAAGCTGGTGGTAAAGATGGAAGCTCCCAAGTATGTGGGCGCGATTTTCGAAACTGTTGGCCAGTTTGCATACATTATGGCCTTAGCATCCGGCGAGGCCGCTCTGGCCGCACCGATCATTGCTTCCTACTGCATGGCCTCCGTCCTCTGGAGCCGCCTGTTCCTGAAGGAAAAGCTCAGCTGGAAGCATTACGCCTGCATCTTAGTTACCTTCGCAGGCATCCTCATCATGGGCATTTACGATATGTAACAAAAACCCCCGATACGGATTGAGCTTCCGTATCGGGGTATTATTATGCTTTCTTAGCTTTTATCTTGCGAAGGAGAATCATGGGGACAAACATGACGATCAAAACTGCGGTGATCAGCACCGGGTATCCCAGCAAATGGCTACCCCACATTTGCTCGAACAAGTACAAGGGATTGCCTTCATCCGCTGACATCAGAAACATAAAGTTAGTATCCAGCAGCAGATTTGCAATCAACGCCACCGCCGCAAGCCCAACGAGGATCAACAGATACTTGGGAATATCCCGGGGATGGGGCTTTGTTTCGCCTGCATTGGCCAAAACGATG
>JAZRCU010000144.1:0-4879 GCA_045659965.1 Faecousia sp. | reverse complement strand
TTGACAAACTGGCAAGCCCCTAATATAATAACTTTGATAATTTCATAGGACAGTTCGCGGAAAACATATTTCCTACCCTCCTGTCGGTAAACAAAACTAGGTTTATGAACAGATGGGTGCTTTTGCGCCCATTTTTTATTTTATTTGAGGTATTTTTATGAAATCTAAAATTATGGCCCGGGGCGCCATCTTAGCCGCCCTGTACGTGTGCCTGACCCACCTGCAAAATCTCATTCTTCCCGGCTCTACCTCTTGGGCCATTCAGTTCCGGGTGTCAGAAGCCTTGTGCGTGCTGGCCTTTTTCACCCCGGCCGCCATTCCCGGCTTAACCCTTGGCTGCTTTTTGTATAATTTAAGCTTTGCCGGGGCGCTGCCGCTGGACATGGTGCTAGGCACCGCCGCCACCTTTCTGACCACCGCCGGCATGTACTACACAAGAAACATAAAGTTATGTAAACTTCCCATTCTGGGTCTTTTGCTGCCGGCCATTGCCAACGGCCTTTTGGTTGGCTGGGAACTGAGCCTTTACATTGGCGGCAGCTTCTGGCTAAACGCTGTGTATGTTTCCTTGGGAGAATTGGGTGTTTTGTTCACCTTGGGCATTTTGTTATACCTTGTGCTGCAAAAGCGCAAACTCCATCTTTGATAAAACCCCATCTTCTTGGTATATTAACATAGAGGTGAAAGAAACATGCTTACATTCCAAAGCCCCACCTTGGAAAGCCGCCCGGTGTGGGAACAATATTTAAAATACAGCCGCCACAAGGGCTGCGAATATAATTTTGTAAATCTGTTTTTGTGGGGTCGGCAACGGGCCACCGTCTTTAAAGACCATCTGGTGTTCTTTTCCCAGTTTGACACCACCTGCGTCTATTTATACCCCAGCGGACAAGGGGACATTGCCCCGGCCATCGAAGCCATCTTAGACCACGCAAAGCGTCGGGACCTCACCTGCCGGATCACCGGTCTTTTAGAAACAGACTGCCAAGCCTTAGAGGCTGCCTTCCCGGGAAAATTCCAGTTCCATTGTAATCGGTCCAGCTTTGACTATGTCTACCGCACCGAGGAATTAGCCACCTTAAAGGGCCGAAAGTTCCAGAAAAAGCGCAACCACCTAAACCGCTTCCGTCAGGAATACCCGGATCACCGCTTTGCCCCCATCACCGAAGAAAACTGCGCCCAAGTGGCCGCTTTCTGCAACGCTTGGTTTGAGGCCCGGCTGCAGGCTGACCCCCATCAGGATTTTCTTCTGGAGCAGGCGGCCCTGAAAAAGGCGCTGGAAAATTTCAAAGCTTTGGGTCTATACGGCCTTGCCTTATATCATGGCGAGGAGCTTCTGGCGGTGACCTTAGGCTCTGTGATGGCAGAAGATACCATGGATGTCCATTTCGAAAAGGCCATGTTGCCCCAAGATGGTGTTTATGCCGCCATTAACCAAGGCTTTGCCGCCTATATCATGGAAAATCTGCCCCAGATCACCTATTTAAACCGAGAGGATGATATGGGTCTGCCGGGACTGCGGCAAGCAAAGCTAAGCTACACCCCGGACCATATGGTGGAAAAATACTGGGCAAAGGAAATGGAGGAAACTCCATGATCATAAAAGCCCCCTCCTTTTCCCATCTGCCCCAGCTGCAAGGCCTTTGGCAGGAAGCCTTCCATGAGTCCATGCAAAGCTTTCTTATAACTATCTACAGCGAAAAACGCTGCCTGATTGCAGAGCAGAACGGACAGGTGGCCGCCGCCCTTTACTGGTTTGACCTAGACTACCAAGGAAAATCCCTTGCCTATTTATACGCCATTGCCACCAGCGAAAAGTACCGAGGACAAGGCATCGGCAAGGCATTGGTGGAAAAAGCCCACAGCCATTTAAAAGCCTTAGGCTACGCAGGCACGATTTTAGTGCCGGCGGACGAGGGTCTATTTTCCTTCTATAAAAAATGCGGCTATGAAATGGTAATCCCCGGCTTTTCCCGGAACGCTACCGATTTTGTGGGCGAAAAAGTCACTTGGCAGCAGTATGCCGAAGCAAGAAAAAGTCTTTTGCCCCCGGGCAGCTGCCAGCCCTCCAAAGAGATCTTCCAATATTTAGATACCTACTGCGATTTTTATGTGGCAGAGAATGCTTGCCTGTGCATATCCCGTGAGGGTGTCTGTCAGGAAGCGCTGCCCTATACCCGGGAGGATCGCCCCTTTGCGCTGTTTTTGCCCTTTGAAGAGGATCTTCCCACCCCCCAATATTTTGCCTTACCTATGAATTGAGAGAGCCTCCCTTGTGGGAGGCTCTTTTATTTATAGACAGGATACAAATCCTCAAAAGTTGACAGTTGATAGTTGAAAGTTGAAAGTGATTGTATTTCCTGCGGAAATAATTTAAATAGGTCGGCAAAGCCGACACATTCACTGTCCACTTTACACTATCCACTATCCACTACCTTCCAGCAGGCGCACTTATGCCCCGGGGCGACCTCAAATAGCGCCGGCCGCTGCAATAAGCACCTGTCAAAGCGGTAGGGACAGCGCCCGGCAAAGACGCACCCTTGCCCCAAGCCCTCCACCGCCACCGCCTCCGGCATCGCCCCATAAGGTCTGGGTCGCCCGGGAGCAGAGGGTAGCACCGCTGACAAAAGGAGTCTGGTATAAGGATGGCAAGGATTTTTAAACAACTCCTCCCGGTCCGCCTCCTCCATGATCCGCCCGGCATACATCACCCCTACCCGGTGGGCCAGCTGCTCCACCACAGAAAGATCGTGGGAGATAAACAGGTAGCTAAGGCCTTTCTGCTGCTGCAGATCCAGCAGCAAATTTACGATCTGTGCCTGTACCGACACATCCAGCGCAGACACCGGCTCATCACAGACCAGCACCTCCGGCTGCAGCGCCAAAGCTCTGGCAATGCTCAGTCGCTGCCGCTGCCCTCCGGAAAAGGCGTGGGGATATCGGGTCTTTACAGCCGGGTCTAAGCCGCATTGCCGCAAGATCCCATCTAAATAGTCCTGCCGCTGCTCTTTTTCCACCAGCTTATGATACACCACCGGCTCTAAAATCAGCTTTCCCACCATCATTCTGGGGCTCAGGCTTCCATAAGGGTCTTGGAAGATCATCTGCATTTTCTGCCGCATGGTCCGCAGGGCTTTTCCCTTTAGCGCGTAAATATCCGCCCCATCCAGCTCCACCTTGCCCCGGTCGGGCTTTGTGCCCAGCCGCAGCACCATCCGCCCGGTGGTGGATTTGCCGCAACCGGACTCTCCCACCAAAGCGTAGGTCTTTCCTGCCTCTATTTGAAAGGACACCCCATCTACCGCCCGGACGCTGACTTTTCCCGGATAGGTCTTATGAAGGTCTGTTACCTGCAGTCTTATCCGACTCACGCTGCGCCTCCTCCCAATGATAGCAGTAAACAAAATGGTCTTTCCCTATCTGTTCTGCCCCGGGAAACTCCATGGTGCAAATCTCCGTGGACCAAGGACACCGGGGCACAAAGGGGCAGCCTTTGGGCCTTGTATGCAGATCCGGTACTGTGCCGGGGATGGTCTGCAGCCGCCCTTTTCGCTGTCCCACCACAGGCTTAGCCGCCAAAAGGCCCAAGGTATAAGGATGGGCGGTTTCAAAGAAAATATCCTCCACAGGCCCTTTTTCCACCACCTTCCCGGCATACATTACCACCACCTTTTGGGCCATTTCCGCCACCACAGAAAGGTCATGGGTCACTAAAATCATGGCGCTGCCGGCTTCTTCCAGCCGCGTTTTCAGTAGCTTTAATATCTGATCCTGCACCGTCACATCCAAGGCGGTGGTGGGCTCGTCAGCTAAGATCAGCTTGGGATGGCCCAACAGCGCCATGGCGATGACCACTCGCTGCCGCAGTCCCCCGGAAAGCTGATGGGGATAGCTATGGTACACCCTCTCTGGGTTGGCAATCCCCACCAAAGATAGCATCTTCAGGCAATCTTCCTCCCCGGCCACCTCCCGGAGCTGATGGGCTACGGTGAGCACCGGGTTTAAGGCGGTCATAGGCTCTTGAAAGATCATGGCGATCTGCTTGCCCCGCAGGGCGCAATATTCCTTTTCGGATAAAGCGGTGAGGTCTATCCCATCAAATTCCATCCGCCCTTCCACCTTCGCCCCTTCCAAAAGTCCCAAAATGGACAAACTGGTGACAGACTTGCCGCAGCCGGACTCTCCCACCAGCGCCACCACCTGCCCCGGATCAACCTGAAAGGAAATCGGTCCAACCAGAGGATGTTTTTCCTTTGGCAAGGTGATCTTCACATTTTCTAAATGCAATAATGTTTCCACCTTATGCTCCTTCCTTGGGGTCAAAGGCATCCCGAAGCCCATCCCCCAGCAGATGAAAGCCCAGCACCCCCAGCACCAGACAGATCCCAGCCGGGATCCACACAAAATAGTAGGTGGTCAGCACATAGGCATTGGTCACATCGCTGACCATATTGCCCCAAGAGGCATAGGGAAATTTCACCCCCAACCCCAAAAAGGACAAGGTAGCTTCCGTTAAGATGGTGCCTCCCAAACGAAGCGTTCCCACCACGATCAGCTGCGGCACTACGTTGGGTAGCAGATGGTGAAAGAGCCGATATCTGCCGGGCAAGCCTGCGCCCAAGGTAGAGAGCATAAACTCCTGCTCCCGCAGGCTCAATAGCTGCCCCCGGACAAGCCGGGCGATCTCCGGCCAGCCCAGAAGCCCCAGCACCGCCATCATCCCCAAAAGCCGCCAAGTAGCATCCAGCCGCAGCTTGTCCATAGCCGCGCCTAAAATCAGCAAAATCGGCAGACTGGGAATACAGAAAAACACATCCACCAGCCGCATGATCGCCCCATCGGCAAAGCCCCCGAAAAACCCGGCAATGCCCCCCAATAC
>JAZRCU010000143.1:0-3711 GCA_045659965.1 Faecousia sp. | reverse complement strand
CTTGGCCAGATACAGGTTGGTGCCGATGCCGGCGGTAGCCGTGATGCCGGTGGTGGTCAGTACATCTCTGATAATGCGGCGAGCCAACTCATGTGCCGTACAGCGGTAGGTTGCCAGATAAGGAGTGGCATCGATGAACACCTCATCGATGGAGTAGACGACAATATGCTCGGAGGAAACATACTTGGTATACACGTTGTAGATCCGCGTGCTGTACTCCATGTAGTGAGCCATGCGGGGCGGGGCAATGATGAAGTCCAGGGCAAGCCGGGCGTCGCGATGAAGCTCCGCATACGAAAGTGACGCGCCCTGAAGCCCACGTGCTTTGTAACGACGCTCCCGGTTCACCTCATCCACCTTCTGCCGGACTTCAAACAATCTAGGCCTGCCGGGAATACCGTAGGATTTGAGTGCCGGCGTCACAGCCAGACATATTGTCTTGTCGGTGCGAGATTCATCCGCCACAACCAGATTCGTATCAAGCGGATCAAGCCCGCGCTCTATGCACTCTACAGAAGCATAGAACGATTTGAGATCAATAGCTATGTACGATTTAGGCGGCATCCGTGGTGGAAGAGTGTACACGAGATGCCACGACCATGCAAGACAGGAGAGGCGATATCCGGATTGCTGACGCGGTTGTATAGGTGTCACAGTATCCCGGGAGATAGAGCAAGAGAGGTACAAGAAGTGTAACATTGTCAACTTTGTGCTTAGAGTGTTTTGAAAATGAACCTAGAATTATGGAGAAAATAGCCCAAAATCGATATTTTTACAATTTTTGGGGCAAAGTGGGGTCGCGGCGGCAAAATAAGCGCAAGTGCGGAGCCGGAATGCATGGAGGACTACCTCACATTCCAGGGTTTGAGAACGCTTAAAAACCGGAACGAAAGGTGACTATTTACGTAGGTGTAGATCTCGCAGCCTGTACCCCGTTCGTACATTAGCAATAAACGTAAATACCTCATTAACAGCGAATACAAGCAGCTTGCATATTGTATGATTTTTGCGAGAAGGGTGGCAATGGGCAGCTGATCTATGACGAAAAGGTATGGGGAGCTGGCGAACCTGCTTCGTGTATCCGGATGATGTGCAGGTGCCCCTTAGTTGTCTTAATTCGTGACGAGCTAGATCATAGGCACAATGTCAAAAGATGAACTAACCGGGGTGTCGAGTAATCACCGCTTGTGCAAAAATAGGAAAGCATTGCCGGAGCAATCACCGGACAAAATAAAAACTCAGACAGCTTAATGCCCTTCGGCTGCCAGTAGGATAAAGCTCACGGTGTTTAACGAGTCCACCGCAGCATATACGGGAAATTACAGGCTGGCGATTCTGAATGATACACTCAATCGCATTGTTGATAATTAACCAGTTACAAGCACATGATGAACAGCATCAATGAAAACACCTTGTTCTTGAACTTTATATGAAACAGCCGGGAGAGGGATGTTCTTTTACCTGTAATCTGATATGTAAACTACCGTAACTTGGTTATCAGATCAACAAGAAGATATCCTCTCTGAGGATGCTGAAGGTGTCAAAAAAGCCCGTCGCATTTATCGCCACATTAGTAAGCCGCAGTAATCATGGAAGTGTACGGCTTAGTTTGGCATCTGGCTTGTAAAAGTCGGATAAAATGGGAAGAAAATGTAACCCTAATTCTGATAAAGGTAACAAAATGGAGTCAGTTATCCTAATTTTTCGGATAACTGCCGGTGTTTTAGCTTATACCTTCGCATGCTGGTCTGGATTTTGTGACGATGACCCGGGAATAGAATAAACAGTAAAAAGATTCCAGTGATCACAATAAAGGGAAGCGTTTTGTCCTACATCTGAGCAAAAACTCGTACTTTTTACTCAGATATGAGACAAGCATCAAAAATGATCCAGTTATTCGATTTTTTCGAATAACTGACCACTTTATCCGAAAGCCGCAAAAGCCCTGAAGAAAGTTGGAAATGATTTACGAGAGCCCGGGCGGTATCAGGCTGGAGAAGCATTGCAACGAATATGGGAACCCCGGCAGCGCAACAAGAGGAAATGTCAGGAGCCTTTGAACATGCAGCCGGGTATAATTCGGTGCTTAAGCCATAAAGCAGTTTGTTTTCACGATGTGATTTCCCGATTCTTAACTGGGGATATAATAAAAACGAGAAGCGTATTTGCCGGAATGAGGCTTTAATGCTGGTGGAAGCAAGTGCGAAATGAAGAGATGATTCCGAAATTAGCCGGGAGTTGCTAATCTTCTAATTATGAGGAAGTGATAAGCCGCTCCTAGGGAAGTATACTGAGAATCAGTATACTTGGAGCTTTTAATATTAGCAATTCTTGATTGACTTCCATTTGTCTTCACTCAAAGGAACGAAGAGTTTATATTATGCGATGATCGGAGGTGCGCCGTTGCGGCGGACGATAATTCCACATATATGGGTAGCAATGCAATGATCTGCTCCTGTCCTCCACGGGGGGCGCAGCAGGGGTGCCGCCTGCTGCGCCCCGTGAAAGACAGGAGCATCGCATCACACCGCTACCTGATAAAACCTTCCAGAACACCCCTAAAACGGCGTTTCATCTCTTTTAGCATCCACTTGTCCAAAATCAAATCAAACGAGCTCCTAGGCCTATTTCCCGGGCAGCAACAGGCACATCTGCTTTTTGGGGTCCAAGTAAGGTCTTCATCCCGGGTAAGTCGTTCCAGGATTTTCAAGAATCGGGGATGAAAATAACCGGGTGAGTGGATGGTTTGAGTTTGATCAAAAATTAAAGGGCTCTCGCCCCTGTGGCATTTTTGCAACCCCTGTTGCAAAAATGCCACAGGGGCGGCTGCTAGCCGTCTTGGGAAGGCTGCAAAAATGCAATGCAAAAATGCAACGCGTAAATTTTGGTACTTTTCATAATTCTCTAAAAATCAACACTTTACGACTTTTGATTTTTGTATTGGATTTAGGAGCAACGAGTTACAACCTTTCAAGCCTCCCAAAAATCGACAATTGTTCATCCATAAAGGCCCTATCCAGGTTCCCGGCAAGGATAGGTTCTTGCGGCAAAGGTGCAGTGCTCAGTTTGTGTCTGTGCGAGCCACTCGCTTCCTGGCTGCGAAGGCTGTGACGGGATAAGAGCCGGGGAGGCAACCTACCTCCCCGCCTCATTCAATCTTCAACCCAAAACCACCATGTACAAAAACATAATCAAACTCGCCGCGATAGCGGCCAAAGACACCCCATCCGCGATCATGAAGAAGCTCCGCAAGCATGATCCCGGCTTCGTTCAGGATCGCGATCTGGAGATCGAATCCTACCTGTCTCGCAGATCCTCGTTGAGCTTCGACGACTTTTCCGTCCTCCTCGAAGACTGCTACGCCCGGTATGCGATTGAACAGACCTTCATCAACCGCTTCACCGATGATCTGGACCAGCGGCATGTCATGTACGAAGAAGTCAAACTCTCTGTCCCGGAGTTGAGGAAGTGTAAGCTGCGTCCGTATGTCGTCATCTGGAATCAGCTGGAGGAGACTCTCTGCCGCAATGCTGAGTACGTGATGGACTTCATCGAGATCGAGCTTGATAATGGAGGCTATCCGCAGGTGCGTGACCTGGAATTAGATTCCGGCGAGCAATACGCCGGTGACCTCATCAATACCGACAAGGGCATCGAGGGCCTGTATCTTGAACTCGCTGACCTTCGACCCGGGGGACAGGATGAGGAGAT
>JAZRCU010000142.1:0-10638 GCA_045659965.1 Faecousia sp. | reverse complement strand
CTGAGGAAACAATTTTAGATTTGATTAAACGGTTAGGCTTAAATTCTGATGCCTTTTCTGAAAGACCGATTGCTGCAAAAATTGCAGGCGAAGTATTTAATCTGAACTATATCCCAGTGCGGGCCAAGGATGTTCAGCAGGTGCGGCCTTCAATACGAAGAGCGATGGCTGCCTCTAAGGGCCAGATTCGTTTGATCCGTTATCGAGATCCTGTTGGCAAGGATGTATATGCCAGAACGGTGCAGTTTGTTCTGTTTTTAGCGCTACATCGTCTTTGGCCGGGCGTTCGCGCAAAGATGGATTGCACAGTGGGTAAGGGTTTGTATGTCGACGTGCGTGCCAAGGATTTTTCAGCTGAGAAATTAAAAAAGGAAGTAGCAAAGATCGTTGCTATGGATATCCCGTTGCTTCGCAAGAGAATTTCTACAGAAGAAGCAATCGCATATTTTGCAGCCAACGGACGGCAAGATAAGGCGAGATTACTATCCTGGCGGACCGAGACTTTCTTTGATGTATATAGCTACGAGGACTTTGCTGACTATTATTATGGAGAATTAGCACCTTCCACGGGATATATGCAGGTGTGGGATATTTTGCCGGCGGCAGAAGGATTTATATTCATTTATCCGGATGATGCGCAGCCTGATCATGTAGCGACTTATGAGCAGATGCCTAACTTTTTAAATGTCAGTAAGGAGGGTGAGCGCTGGTGCGAGCTGATGGCCTGTGAAACCGTTGCTGACTTAAATGAATTGGTTTTAAACGGGAAGATCCGTCAGTTGATTCGTGTGAACGAAGCGCTACATGAAAAACGCTTTTCTCAAGTGGCAGATATGGTTTGTCAGCGAGGTGCAAAGGCGGTCATGTTGGCGGGCCCAAGTTCTTCTGGTAAAACCACATCCGCAAACCGATTAGCAACACAACTGCGGGTGCATGGAAAGAAGCCGATCTTAATGAGTCTGGATGATTATTATGTGGACAGAGAGCTTATTGCTCCGGGGCCGGATGGAAAGTTGGATCTTGAGCATATCAACACTATTGATGCGGCGCTTTTTAGAGAGCATTTAGGACTTTTGTTGGATGGGAAATGCGTAGAGTTGCCAAGCTTTAATTTTAAAACCGGAAAACGTGAATGGCATGCAGAAACGCTACAATTGACTGAGGATTCTGTGATCATTGTGGAAGGTTTGCATGCATTAAATCCCCAGTTGCTGCCCGAAAACTTTGATAAACAGTTGGTTTTTAAGCTCTATATCAGTCCGTTGCTACCTTTGAATCTTGATGACCATAACCGGATCCCTACAAGCCTATTACGGCTACTAAGAAGAACGGTTCGGGATTTTGAAGGCAGAGGTGCAACGGTGCAGAAAACATTGGACATGTGGGACTCTGTTCGTCGTGGTGAGAAACTTTGGATTTATCCGTACCAAGAGGATGCGGATGTCATCTTTAACAGTTCCACTCTATATGAATTGGCGGTACTGAAAAAGCATATTTTCCCACTATTAACTGCCATTGAGCCAGAGGATAGCTGTTATGAGCAGGTGCGTGGTTTGGTAAAGATTTTGAACTATGTCCAAGAGGCAGATGTGGATGATGAAATTCCGCCTACCAGTTTGGTGCGGGAATTCATTGGCGGCAATGCTTTCTATCAATAAGAAAACGGCGGAAGGAAATCTTCCGCCGTGTTTTTATGCATTTGTATCTACGCTGCTTTGCGTTTGCTTTTCATAAACAGTATAGGGATTGGGGGAGGGGAAATTTAAAATTAGAGAGAACAACAGGCAAATTGCAATACATGCCGCCATCACGCTCATCCATAAACTGCGTGGACGCAGAAGCTCCTCGGAAAGATATAAAAAACCGAGGCATAAAACAGATAACAATATGGCTAAAATAGCAATAATGATCTTTAACCAAATAATGCCATTTCCTGCTGCAATCAAGTAGATAATAAAAAAGAATAGATCAAGTGCCAAAACGCCGCACATTTTTAGCTGCATTTTCTGCAGACGAGTCTTTTGGTTTTCCATAGTAATCCCTCCTATTTATAATAATCCTAGCATAAATTGTCTAAAAAAGCAATCCTAAGTCGAAGGGTGTTTTTTCTGGGAAATACTTGCAGGATTTAAAATTGAATGATATAATAAGGAAAAGTTTTTTAAGGTTAGGGGTCACTATGGAACAACCACAGTACCGTCTGGAGGGAATTGTCCATGCGCGAAATGAGGCGCTGGAGGATTTTGAAGGACCTCTGGATGTTATTTTCTTGCTTTTAAGTAAAAATAAAATAGATATTCAGGATGTTTCCATTACTGCGATCCTGGAGCAGTATCTGGCATATTTGGACGAAATGAAGCGTCTGGATATGGAAATCGCCAGTGAATTTATCACAATGGCGTCCCACTTGATGCTGATCAAGACAAAAATGCTTTTGTCTACGGCAGAAGCGGAGGAAGCCCAAAGTGAGCTGGATATTTTGCGGCAATCCCTGTTAGAGCGCCAGCGTGCCGATGCCATGGATCAGATCCGTATGGCAATTGCCGTGCTTGAACCCATGAATGACATTGGCCGGCATATCTTTACAAAAGAACCTGAGCCGCTGCGTAAGGACGCTACCTACCGCTACAAGCACGTTCCTCAGGATCTGCTTCGTGTATTGGATGAAATGGCAGAACGGAATCAACGTCGTCTGCCGCCTCCCACAGTGAATTTTAAGGGCATCGTAGGCAAAGAACCGTACCCTGTGTCGAAAAAGGCATTTGATGTAGTGCGCACATTGGTTTTGCGCGGCATTGAAAGATTGAAAAATCTATTCCAAGGTAATAAGAGCCGTTCTGAAGTGGTTGCTACTTTTTTGGCGATCTTGGAGCTTTGCAAGAATAATTCTGTTTCGCTGGAAGATGATTTGTCCGGCGAGAATCCTAATATTCGCTTATTAAAGAATCCTCATGCAGAAGAAAAGGAGAACGCTTAATGGAACAACAGGATTTACAAAGAGCCATTGAGGCCATCCTTTTTGCTGCCGGTGAACGGGTGGAGTTATCCCGGTTGGCTATGGCATTGGAGGCAGATGAAAAGGATGTTGCTAAGGCTACAGAGGCCTTGATGGACGAGCTTTCCTATAATCGCCGTGGTATTCGCATTATTCGCTTGGAGCAGGGATATCAAATGGTTTCTTCCGGTGAAATGGCTGATTATATCACAAAGGCGTTGGAAACCAGAAAACCGCCCAGACTGTCCGCTTCTCAGTTAGAAGCATTGACCATCGTTGCTTATTATCAGCCTGCTACCAAGGCTATGATTGAGCAAATTCGCGGCGTTGACAGTTCTTATTCTGTGGCTGCGCTGATGAATAAAAAGTTGATTGAAGAGTGTGGCAGATTGAATGTTCCCGGTCGGCCCATCCTTTACCGGACGACACCGGACTTTTTAAGAACATTTGGTATCAGCTCTCTGGAAGAGCTACCTCCCATTGAAAAGGTCCATTTTGGTGAGCCTATGATCCAGGAGGAAATCGCAGAGGTTACAGAAGCACAGCCGACAGAACAAGTGCAGGAAGCTGCTGAGGAGAATGTATAATGGGCTGGCTGATTGCCTTAGTTCTGCTGATGCTGATTGGATTTTTGCCCCTTGGAATTGTTGGTGAATACCAGAGCTTTGGTGCGAAAGCTTGGCTTTGTGTCGGGCCTTTTCGCTACCTTGTATTCCCTAGACAGAAGGCAAAAAAAGAGAAAAAGCAGGCTGCAGAATTTGAAAAGACAAAAGAGGGCAGCACGGTCAAAAAGAAGAAATCTGCCGGAGTCCTCTCTGATTTTCTGCCTTTAGCGGAGAATTTGTTTCATCTTTTGATAGATTTTCGTAAGCACCTTAAAATTCGAATGCTTCGTATGCATTTGGTGCTTGCGGAGGAAGATCCTTGTGACCTGGCAATCCATTATGCTGATGCCTGGGCTGCTTTGGGCAATTTGATACCGTTGTTAGAGCGAAACTTTCAAATAAAAAAACGGGATATGACAGTATCTTGTGATTTTACAACGAACAAAACAAAGATTTACGCATATATCCATGCAACGATTTCTTTAGGCGCATTGTTATATCTGGTAATTTACCATGGCTTGAAGGGAATCAATAAATTCAGACAACTCAAAGGAAAAGGTGGTACAAACCATGAGTCAGAAGCTTCCTAATATGTTAGACGG
Source organism: Faecousia sp. (assembly GCA_045659965.1). GTDB lineage: Bacteria > Bacillota > Clostridia > Oscillospirales > Oscillospiraceae > Faecousia. The sequence continues at coordinate 6,436 of JAZRCU010000142.1, read as the reverse complement.
CACAATCGCAAAGATCCGCGAGATGGTGGATGTGAATTCTGTGATCGGAGAGCCCATTGTAACAGCGGATGGCGTCACGATCATTCCGGTTTCTAAGGTCAGCGTTGGCTTCGGCGGCGGTGGATCTGATTTTGCTTCTAAGAATACATCTGCCGGCGAATTGCCCTTTGGTGGTGGCGTAGGCGCTGGTGTAAAGGTGACACCCATTGCGTTTTTGATTGTGAAGGAAGGCAACGTTAGAATGCTTCCTGTTGCAACGCCTGCCAACACAACCGTGGATCGTTTGGTAGAGCTTGTACCGGACACTTTGGATAAGATCGTGTCTTTTATTGACGATCATACCGCTAAAAAAGGAGAATAATATATTGCCATCCGGGCATCTTAGTACCGGGTGATAGTATGAAAAAAGCGTTCGCCAGGATGGCAGCTGCATTGCTGGCTGCCATCTTGTTTTTGCCTTGCGATGTTCAGGCGATCTCTGCTAAAAGTGGGATTTTGCTGGACGGTGTTACAGGGCGGGTCTTGTATGAAAAGAATAGTGACCGGAAGAGTTTGATTGCCAGCACAACAAAGATTATGACAGCCCTTGTTGTTTGTGAGCAATGTAACGTCCTGGATCGCGTGCGTATTCCCGAAGAAGCCGTTGGGATCGAAGGCTCATCCATGTATTTGCAGGCAGGCGAGGTCTTAACTGTTCAGGAACTTTTGTATGGCATGATGCTTCATAGTGGCAATGATGCGGCTACAGCCTTGGCGATTTATTGTGGTGGGACACAAGAGGGCTTTGTGCAGCTTATGAATGATAAGGCCCGGGCATTGTCTATGAATAACACTCGGTTTGGAAATCCGCATGGATTGGACCATCCCGATAATTATTCCACTGCTGCTGACATGGCAATTTTGGCTTCTTATGCTATGAGCAATCCTATTTTTTTGCAGACAGTTTCTACAAAGCAGATCAAAATCGGAAATCGGTATTTGAAAAACCACAATAAGCTTCTTTGGCTTGTTGAGGGTGCAGATGGAGTGAAAACCGGCTATACAAGAGCAGCCGGTCGTATTCTGGTTTCCAGCGCACAAAGAGAAGGCCGTCGATTAGTAGCAGTAACAATTTGCGCGCCGGATGATTGGAATGATCATAGCAGATTATTTCAGGATGGTTTTTCTGATTTTTCTGTTAAGACCATTATTTCTGCCGGAGATTGTATTGGATATATGCCGGTTGCCGGCAGCGATGTGCAACAAGTTGCCCTAGAGGCTGCCACGTCCTTTTCCTACGCATTATCCGAGGGGGAAAAGGTCCAAATAACGCGGCAAAACTCGTCTTTTGTCTATGCGCCTGTGGCCTTGGGACAGGATGCAGGCTATGTTTATATTTTAATTGACGGGAATGTGGTTGGTAAGATCCCGGTAGTATTTGGCGAAACAGTGGAACAAATTCCTGAGGAAAAGAAATCGTTTTGGCAACGAATTTTTGGAGAATAGTGTGATGGAGAGAATTCAAAAAATTCTTTCAGCCAGAGGTGTTGCCTCTCGCAGACAGGCTGAGGAAATGATCAAATCCGGCAGAGTGACCTGTAATGGTGTTCTTTGCAATTTGGGTGATACTGCCGATGCAGATCATGACATCATATTGCTGGACGGGAAACCAATTCCCTCCGGCGTGGCCCCGGTGTACATTATGCTCAATAAGCCTCGCGGCTATGTGACGACCCTTTCCGATGAAAAGGGTAGGAAAAATGCTGCCCAGCTTGTGGAAGATTGTGGCCTACGAGTCTACCCGGTTGGTCGATTGGATATGGATTCTGAAGGCTTGCTTCTGTTTACAAATGATGGTGAATTTGCAAACCGCTTAATGCATCCTAAACATGAGATCAAAAAGACATATCTGGTTGCTGTGAAAAATTACTCTCCGGAGGGTCTGGAACGGCTCAAACGACCAATTTTGCTAGATGGCTATCGTATATCGCCTCCCGATGTAAAAGCACTTCCTGCAAAGGGTACGGACAGCAAGTACGATCGCATTTTGGTAACCATTCATGAGGGAAGAAATCGCCAAGTGCGAAGAATGTGTGCCGCTGCTGGAATGCCTGTTGTTCGTTTGGCAAGAATTTCTGAAGGTGACGTTAAATTAGGAAATCTGCCACTTGGTAAATGGCGGTACTTAACAGAGCAAGAGCGAAAGTCCCTTATGGACTGATGATCACGATAGAATGATTTTAAATGGAGGACGCCAATGAGTAATGATATCTTAACAATTCTGCAACAGAAGGCCTCCGGCTTTTCTAAACGGCAACGTTTGATTGCCCAATATATTACAGAAGCGTACGATAAAGCGGCTTTTATGACTGCTAGCCGTCTTGGTAAGACTGTGGGCGTTTCTGAGTCTACTGTTGTTCGTTTTGCTGTTGAGATTGGCTATGATGGATATCCCAGCATGCAAAAGGCCATGCAGGAGATGGTGCTTAATCGCTTGACATCTGTGCAGCGCATTGGTGTGACCAATGATAGAATTGGCAATCAGGATGTGGTGTCTATGGTGTTACAATCCGATGCTGATAAGCTTCGCCAAACTGCAGAAATTCTGGATCGAACTGAATTTTCTGCTTCTGTAGATACAATTTTAAACGCAAAGCGCATCTACATATTAGGATGCCGTTCTGCTGCACCTTTGGCAAATTTTTTGGGCTATTATTTGAATTTCATGTTTAATAATGTGCATATTGTAACGGCCTCCGGCGCCAGCGAAGTGTTTGAAAAATTGATCGGTGCTGATGAGCAGGATGTGGTGATTGCGTTTAGTTTCCCCAGATATTCTGCTGCTACAGTCAAGGGTGCACAATACTGCCGCAACACCGGTGTGAAGGTGATCGGAATTACAGATAGCCGTCTTTCTCCGTTGGGCCAGAATTGTGACCATGTATTGCTTGCTAAAAGTGATATGGTTTCCTTGGTGGATTCCATTGTTGCGCCCTTGAGTGTTGTCAATGCATTGATTGTTGCTTTGGCTACAGGCCGTGAACAGACTTTGGCAAAGACCTTTGATACATTGGAACATGTTTGGGAAGAATATAACGTCTATGAAAAACGGGTTGATGGAAGATGAATTATGACGGCATTGTAATTGGCGGTGGCCCTGCTGGCATGTTTGCGGCAATTCATGCAGCCAAAGATGGACAAAAAGTGTTGCTTCTTGAAAAAAATGAACGCTTAGGTAAAAAACTGTTGATCACAGGAAAAGGCAGATGTAACGTAACAAATCAGTGCTCTGGTAGTGAAGTACTGGAGAACATCCCCAGAAACAGCCGCTTTTTATATAGCGCGATGGATGCCTATCCTCCCCAAAATGTGATTTCTTATTTTGAAAAGAATGGATGTCCTTTAAAGACTGAACGGGGCAACCGCGTGTTCCCGATATCTGATAAAGCAGCGTCTATTTTAGAATGCCTGAAACAGGGAATGAAAAAGGCCGGAGTTACCGTGCTTTATGAGAAGGTAACAGAGATCCTAACAGATGAATGCAAAGTGGTTGGTGTAAAGACCCAGTATCAGACCATCCATGCCAAGTGGGTCATTTTGGCAACTGGCGGAAAGTCCTATCCTACAACCGGCTCTACAGGTGATGGCTACGCATTTGCAGAAAAACTGGGACATACTATAATACCGGCAGAAGGTTCTCTTGTTCCTTTGGAGATAGCAGGGGAGCACTGCTTGCTAATGCAAGGACTTAGCCTTCGCAATGTTGGTGTTAAACTGTTTAACGGTAAAAATAAGCTACTGTATAAGGATTTTGGTGAGTTGCTATTTACCCACTTTGGTGTTTCCGGACCTACAGTTCTTAGTGCCAGCGCCCATCTGAAGGGGGATGGATGCAAGCTGGTGATAGATTTAAAGCCTGCTTTAGATGAGTCTAAGCTCAATGACCGTATCTTACGGGACTTAGAGCAGTACCAAAACCGCACTATGGAGAACGCATTGACTGATCTGCTTCCCAGATCCATGATTCCTGTGGTGTTAGATCGTTTGCAGATCCCGGCTACCTTACAGGCTAACTCCTTGAAAAAGGAACAAAGACGGGCGCTAGTCACTCTGTTAAAGGCTTTTGATCTGGAGATTGTTGGCAAACGTCCGGTAGCAGAGGCTATTATTACCTCTGGCGGTGTGAAGGTTTCTCAGATCAATCCCAAGACTATGGAGTCTAAATTGGTAGAGGGTTTATACTTTGCCGGAGAGATTATTGATTGCGATGCTTACACCGGCGGCTTTAATCTTCAAATCGCATGGGCAACCGCCTATGCAGCGGCAGTCTCAACAAAACTTTCGTTGACAAACTGACCGTCCTGTAATAAAATATACTGGTGATATCTTAAACAGATAAATGATATTTGGAGGGAAATCCTATGTACGAAAAGTTGGTTTCTTATGCTGCGAAGCAGTTGGAATTAGACGCTGCTGAAATCACCCGCGAGAGCACCTTTGAAAGCCTGGGTATTGATTCTCTTGACATCGTCGAGATGATCATGGATTTGGAAGCTGAGCTGGGTGTTGAACTGGAGCTGGAGGATCAGAAGATCACTACCTTCGGTGAAATGGCAGACTTTATTGAGTCTAAGCTGAACTAAGTTTATACTACATACCTTGTTATGGCAGACCGGCTTATAACAAGGTCGCACTAGTTGGGGAGTTAGCGGTGCCCTGTAACCCGCAATCCGCTATAGCGGGGATGAATTCCCACACTCGGGCAATGCTTGAGTGCCGTCTGACCGATGTAAGTGGCGTAGACGGAACGGTCTTGCGCAACGAGAATCCGTGAACCATGTCAGGTGGGGAACCAAGCAGCATTAAGCGGTTCTTCTCGTGTGCCGCGGGGTTGCCGTTCCTGAGCCGGCTGCATTGATATCGGGCATTCACATTCTTCAAATGTGGGTGTGCGATCTTGTTATAGGCCGGTCTATTTTTGGAGGTTATTATGTATCAGGCGCTGTATAGAAAATATCGCCCCCAAACCTTTGATGATGTTGTGGGGCAGGCGGCTGTGAGCCAAACGCTGAAAACACAGTTATTAAGCGGAAAGCTTAGCCATGCATACCTGTTCACCGGCTCTCGGGGAACGGGCAAAACCAGCAGCGCAAAAATCTTGGCAAAGGCAGTAAACTGCCTGCAGCCTGTAGACGGAAATCCTTGTAATTGCTGCGAGGCTTGCCGTTCCATTGATTCCGGCTCCTGTATGGATGTATTGGAGATCGACGCTGCATCTAACAATGGTGTGGATAACGTTCGTGATCTGCGTGACGATGCTATTTATACACCTTCTCAGGTGAAGAAGCGTGTCTACATTATCGACGAAGTGCATATGCTTTCTATTTCTGCATTTAACGCACTTTTAAAGATCATCGAGGAGCCTCCGGAGCATTTGTTGTTTATTCTGGCTACAACGGAACTGCACAAAGTTCCGGCCACGATCCTGTCCCGTTGTCAGCGTTTTTCTTTCCGGCGGATCAGCCAAGAGGATATTGCTGCACGGCTGCAATATGTAGCTTATCAGGAAAATATTGATATGGATGATTCGGCGGCTCGGGTGCTGGCGCGTCTTGCCGATGGCGGCATGCGTGATGGCCTTAGCTTGCTGGACCAATGCGCTTCTGCCACTACCGGCGAGTTAACTGCCGAGCGTGTCTATGCCTGTCTTGGAATTGCCGGTATTCAGGAATGCGGCCAGCTTATGGACTGCATCGCCCGCCATGATACTCCCGGCGCGCTGACGATCATGAATCGTTTGTATGCTGAAGGTAAGGATATGGGCGCACTATTAGATGAGCTTGCCTGCCTTACCAGAGATTTCATGGTGCTAAAGACTGCACCGAAGGAAGGCATCAGCATGCTTTCCGGTGTTGCATCTGAGCAGAAAACGCTGGAACTGGCTAAGCAATTTTCCAGCGGTGAGCTTTTAAGAATGATGAATTTAATCCAAGATACTGTTGCTGGTTTTTCCAGAAGCTCCAGCCGTCGTATGGATGCAGAATTATGCGTGGTTAACATGTGCCAGCCGGAGTTAGACAGTGATATCGACGGACTGTTGGCACGTATAACAAAAATCGAGGACCAGATCCAGTCAGGATATTTTCAGGTCAGCCAAAACGCACCTGTAAAACAGGATATAACAGTAGCTGTGAAAACCGACGATGCACCTGCAGCAGATGTGATCGCGGAAGAAACTCTTGTTAAACAAGCGGAGGACAACGCAGAGGAGGCTGTTTTAGATCAGGCTCCGGTTGGCTTTTGGACAGATGTAGCCGCAGCGGTGCGGAAAGAACTAAACCCCTCGCTGATGGGTTTTTTTGCAACTACTCCCAATGCGCCTTTGCGTGGCATTGTTTGCGGTGATCGGCTGATGTTGGCATGTGCAAATAAGTTTATTCAGGAAATTGTAAACAGA
>JAZRCU010000141.1:0-1582 GCA_045659965.1 Faecousia sp. | reverse complement strand
CAAATAGTCCAACTGTAATTTGCCTGACGGCAGCATCAGTGGATTGCAGCAAAGCAAAACAGGAGGGGATTTCCTCTCTTGTTTTTTCTATGATTTAATGTAAAGTTTACTTGACATCTTAAGGAACCCGTGCTATACTTTGCGCGTAAAGCAAGCTTTACATTTTGGCTATGATTTTTGGGAGGTATTTCTTTGAAAAACAAGATAGAAGCTATCAGGAAGGAACAAGGTATCCTTCAGGAGGAGTTTGCCAAGGCTATGGGTGTTTCCCGGCAAACGATCAGTTCTTTGGAGAACGGACGCTACAATCCCTCCATTCTCTTAGCACATAAAATCGCAAAATTCTTTGGAATGACCATTGAAGAGGTCTTCGTTTTTGAGGAGGAATAATATGAAGAAAAAGGACATTATTTTTGGTGCTATCTGGCTACTGTTAGGTCTTGTTTTGACCGCTCTGAGTTGCCTGGAAACCCTGGACGGATTTTGGAGTGGTATGGGCTCTGCCTTGGTGGTCATTGGTATCGTGCGCTTGCTCCGCGGCTACCGCTTGAGCAAGAGTGAAACTTACCGTGAAGCAAGAGAAGTTGCTGAAACCGATGAACGTTTCCACTTTATCCGCAACAAGGCATGGGCATGGGCAGGTTATTTGTTTATTATCATCTGCGCTCTGAGTACCATCGTGTTTAGGCTTTTGGGACAAGACCTGCTATGCATTGCTTCCGGCGGTGCTGTGTGTCTGATGCTGGTTCTGTTTTGGATCAGTTTCTTTGTGTTGAAGAAAAAGTATTAAGGATCACTGCAGCCGTCTCGAGGGAGGCGGCTGTGGCATTTGGGCAAATAAAGTCGAGAAAATCCGTTTGGGGTATTTTATGATTGGGGCGTAAGGTGGTGAACAAGGATGGATGAACGCATGGAAGCGGTGCAAAGAATGCAGGACTACATTGAAAGGAACCTGGCGCAGGATATTTCCATGGCGGATCTTTCCAAAGCCGCTGGGTACTCTCCCTGGTATTCTTACCGGCTGTTTCAGAGTTTGCTCCATATGACACCTGCCGTCTACATCCGGCGGCTGCGATTGTCCAGATCGGCGCTCCGCTTGCGGGATGAAAAGGTAAAGATCATTGATGTGGCTTACGATTCCGGTTTTGAAAGCGTGGACGGTTACCAGCGGGCATTTTATAAAGAGTTCGGTTGTAATCCTTATGAGTACTCTGTAAGTCCCATGCCCATCTATTTATTCAAACCTTACGGCGTAAAATATTCGATACGAAAGGATAGCAAGGAAATGAGCGAAGTGAAAAGCGTATTTATTCAGATTCTGGAAAAGCCGGAAAGAAAAGTGATCATCAAGCGAGGAAAAACCGCAACTGAATATTTCAAGTATTGCGAAGAGGTGGGCTGTGATGTGTGGGGACTCTTGTGCAGCATGAAGTCCATCAGCAGTGAGCCGGTATGCCTGTGGCTCCCGGAACATCTTATTCCGGAAGGCACCAGCGAGTATGTCCAGGGCGTGGAAGTGCCCATGGATTTAGACGGTCAGATCCCAAGTCGGATCGTAGCCATGTTGTTCTGTGTGCGAAGG
>JAZRCU010000140.1:0-5363 GCA_045659965.1 Faecousia sp. | reverse complement strand
TGTACGGCATCGAGAACTTCACCGACATGGTTGCTGACGAGACCGTATGTACTGAGGATCCCGAGCAGCTGCTGGAGTTCCTGGGCACTGTTGGCCACCCTGTTCTGGGCATGGAACCCTTCGACATGTAATTTTACTTATGAAAATGGGACTGCTTCGGCAGTCCCATTTTTTATGCATTTTTATGAAATGCAGCATACATATAGATAGAGGCGAGGTTTTCATGATTCCCCAATATATTGTGGTTTTCAGTTGACATATGGCCGCAAATGTGGTATAACCGACTCATAATAAAGATAAGGAAGAAGGCGCATTTTCATGTCCCTTTGGCAGCGGCTTTTGGAGTTTTTAGATACTCCGATGCCGGTTCCTGAGCCTTACGGCTTGTTTCACTTATTGTTTGTAGTTTTGTCCTTTGTGGCTGTTATCCCCCTGTGTCGGTATTTTAAAAAAGAGCAGGAAATTCGCCATATGGTGCTCTTTACCGCATTGGTGGTGATCCTGCTTGAAATTTACAAGCAGATCAATTTTTCCTTTACGTATAAAAATGGCATCCGGTTTGATTATGCTTGGTATGCCTTTCCTTTCCAGTTCTGCTCCACCCCTATGTATGCAGGCTTGCTGGCGGGATTAACCAAAAAAGGAAAGATCCACGAAAGCTTGTGTGCTTACTTAGCCACTTACTCGGTGTTTGCCGGTGTTTCTGTGATGGCCTATCCCGTGTCTGTCTTTATAGATACCATTGGTATCAATTTCCAGACCATGATCTGCCATGGATCTATGATCACCATTGGCATTTATCTGCTGGCCACCGGCTATGTACCCTTAAAAGCAAAGACCCTCTTGAAGGCGCTGCCGGTGTTTTTGTGTAATGTGGCTCTGGCCGGGATCATGAACAGAATCGCCTACATCACTGGCCTTTCCCAAACAGATGATTTCAACATGTTTTACATCAGCCCCTTTGAAGCACCCCACCTGCCGGTGTACTCCCAGATCCAAAAGGTGGTGCCCTATCCCTTGTGCTTGTTGATTTATGTATTGGGCTTTACTCTGGCGGCATTTTTGATGCTGGCCATCGGTATGGCAGTTGTTAAATTGAAGCCCCGCAAAAAAGTTTCTATATCCTAAGAAAGAGAGAAAGCGCGTATGAGACAGCCTCGCCGGGATTATTTTCATATTCATACCTGGCGATGTGGCCATGCCCAGATGGTGTCAGAGGAAGCTTATATCCGCAGGGCGATCCTGCGTGGAGGCAAGACCATCACTTTCTGCGATCATGCGCCTTTTCCCGGTGATCCCTTTGCCGGGCGAATGCTCATGGAGCAGTTGCCGGAATATATCGCCACATTGAAAAGATTGCGGCAAAAGTATAAGCGCTGGATCCAGATAAAGATCGGTCTGGAGATCGAGTATCTTCCGGAGTATGCCGACTACTATCGGCAGCTGCATGAAAGCAAGAATTTTGATGTATTGGCCTTGGGACAGCATTTTTATCAGGCGGCCCCCGGTGTATACTCCCTTGGGTTAGAGCCCTGTGTGGCAAAGGCCAATCACGCACGACAATGCGCCAGCGCGCTGGTGGAAGGCATGGCCACAGGATATTTTAATGTGGTAGCCCATCCTGACCGGATCTTTGTTTATGAAAAGGACTTCGGTAAGGAGCAGGAGCGTGTAGCGCAGCGTGTGATCGCCGCGGCGGAGATGTTCGGTGTAAGCTTAGAGAAAAGCGCCACCACAAAGATGCGTTCCTGGAACCCTAGATTTTGGCATATGGTGCCTCGCAGTGTGAAGATTATTCACGGCTTGGATGCCCACCACCTGAAAGATTTAAAACGCAAATAAAATAACCGCCCTGTGAAAATTTCACAGGGCGGTGTTTTTTATTCGGTTTCTTCGGTTTCTTCGGTTACCTCTTCAGTTACCTCTTCGGCAATTGCTTGGGCAGCTTCTGCTTCCCGGGCCGCTACCACATTGACAAAGAGCTTATCTTTGTCATGGCGGCGGAAGCAAAGCAGTACCAGAGCAGTCATAGCCGCGAAGCAGCTGATTGCAGCCAGCAGCTGGCTGATCCGGAAAGAGCCGATATACAGGCTATCTACCCGCAGGCCCTCAATAAATGTTCTGCCCAGACCGTACCAGAACACATAGCCCAAGGCGATCTGTCCGTCGTACTGACGCTTTCTGGACAGGAAATGCAAAGCGATGAAGCCTACTAAATTCCACAAGGACTCATACAGGAAGGTGGGATGGTAGTACTCCCAAATTTGCAGCACATCGTTGTATAGACCCATCCGGAAGAAGCTTTCTGTGGCAGCGCCAAAGGCTTCCCGGTTAAAGAAGTTGCCCCAGCGGCCAATGAACTGACCAATGAGGAAGCCCAAAGCCACCAGATCCAGCACAGCGCCCAGCTTTACCTTTTTGATCAGACAAAACAGCACAACACCGATAAATGCGCCGATAACGCTGCCGTAAATGGCAATGCCGCCGTTCCAGATGTACAGGACACTAATTGGGTTGCTGGCGAATTCCTCCCATGCGAAGATGCAGTAGTAGGCCCGGGCGCAGAGGATGGAAAGGGGGACGATCCATAATACACCGTCTAAAATATCGTCCTCTTTCAGACCAAAGTGCTTACTGCGCTTCATGCCGTAGATCACCGCCAGCATCAGGCCAATGGCGATGGCGATGCCGTAAAAGCGGATGTTCAGACTGCCAATGTCAAAGCCTCTGGCGGGATTTAGCTCCAAGCCCAAAAAGGGAAAACTAATGGATGTGTAATTACTGGGATTCATAGGGATCCTCCTGTTCCTGCCGGGGGTAGATCAGGCTGATGGCCAACCGGTCTTTTTGTACCACCCGTTGTAAAAATTCTATAAGCTCTTTTACTGTGACCTGCTCCATGAGTTGGGGGAAGTCGAAATAATCAAACCCGGAAAGGTGGTAGGCGCACAGCCGGAAGGCCACAGAGTTAAAGCTATCTAAGTCACGGACGCGTCTGCCTAAGGCGCTGCGCTTCATCCGCAGGAAATCTTCTTGACAAATACCTTCTTTTACCAGCCGGGCAGCTTGTTCTATGATCCGCTGGGCCACCGCTTCCGGCTGCTGGCTGTCGCCCCCAAGGCACAGCATTGCCATGCCGTCTACGGTTTCAAAGCCGCCGCCAAAGGAATTGTCAATGAGGCCTTCCTCATATAGCTGTAAATAAAGCCCGGAGGACTCTCCAAACAGCGCCTCCGCTGCCAGATCACCTACGATCTCTGCCCGGATAGCCTGTTCGCCCTTGCCGGCATCCTCGCACAAAAAGCCCATCTGGAACATTGGCATAGCCACTTCCATGGTCCGCTGGGTTTTGGGGGTAGCTGCAGTCATGGGAACGTCCCAAGTTTCTACCCGGGACACAGTTTCCTTGGGGGCGCCCGGCAGAAGCTTCTCGGCTATGGCTGCCACCTGCTCCGGGTCAACATCGCCTACGACGCAAAGGAGCATATTATCCGGTCGATAAAAGGCCCGGTGGCACAGATGCAAAATCTCGGGAGTGATTTGGGCGATACTCTCCCGGCTTCCTAAGATGGGCACCCGGATGGGATGGGTGGGATAGAGGATCTTCATCAGGTCCTCAAAGACCCGGCTATCCGGGTTATCCTCATTCATGCCAATTTCCTGAGCGATGATCCCCTGTTCCTTGGAAACGGTTTCCTCTGTGAAATAGGGGGTGGACACAAACTCCAGCAGAAGCCGGAGGTTTTCTTCAAACTGCGTCGTACAGGAGAAATAATAAGCGGTGATGTCGTAGCTGGTAAAAGCGTTGACCGATGCGCCTCGGGCAGCAAATTCTGCGCTGACATCCCGGTTACCCGGCATATCGAACATCTTATGCTCTAAGTAGTGGGCAACACCACCGGGAACACAGTAGGATGCGCCATCAATGGAAAATTCTGTATGGATGGCGCCAAAGTCTGTGACGAAGTAGCATAGCTTCTTGGAAAAGCCCGGTCGGGGCAACACCATGATTTCCAGCCCGTTGGGTAGGGTCTTGCGGTATAAGGTTTCGTCTAAAGCAGGATAGTGAAATTTTTTCATGCCTGGGCCTCCTTCAGACAAAATACAGTATCAAGCAATATGGTCTTGGCAGCCGCTGCCACATCTTCCCGGGTGACATCGGCCACTTCCTTGCGGTACTTAGCCGGGGTGCGGTTTAGTCCGGACAGAACGCCCACTCCAAAAAAGCTTTCCATAGAGCCGGGAGCGTCGCAGACAGCTTCCAGTCCGGCATCTAAGGCCTGTTTGGCAGACTGCAGCTCCTGCTCGGTGATCTCGCCACGAACCATGGCGGACAGCTGCTTAGCCACCTTTTCCTGCACGGCCTCCATTTTGTCGCAGTCGATACCTGCCTGAACGGTCAGGATGCCCTTTGCACCGGAATAGCTGGAGCTGATGTCATAGCACAAAGAGTCTTTCTCCCGGATGTTCATAAATAGCTTGCTGGTCATGCCGCCGCCTAAGATCATATTGGCCACCTGCATGGCAGCAAACCGAGGGTCTCGGAGGGTGATCTCGGTGGCGTAGCCCATAGCCAGTTTGCCTTGGGCAATGGACATGGTTTCGGTGAAATTGCCGCCGCCGCAGCTATGAAAGCTGGTTTGTTGGGGCAGCGCAACAGGCTGCCGGGAGATGCTTTCAAACATAGGTCTAACCTGTGTTGCCACAGTTTCCGGGTCTGCTGCGCCTACATAAAACAGCTCCACAGGGCTTGTGCGTAACAGGGTTTGATAGTGATCATAGGCGCTTTGGGCGGTGATCTCCTTCACGTCCTGAATGCTACCCAGCCGAGGCACACCGAAGGAGTCCTCCCGACACATATGGCGGTAAAGGGCCTGAGAAGCATAGGCCCGCTTGTTATTTAGCTGAGAGGCGATGGTGGAGATAAGATTTTTCTTCTCGCTTTCCACAAACTCTGTGGAAAATACTCCGTTTTCTGTGACAGGGGCAAACAAAAGCTTTTCTAAGAATGCCACCATAGGAGCAAGGACCTGCTCTCCCGGGAGGGCAAAGCGGTCGTCTAAGAAGCTGCAGGACAGGCCGGTGGTCTGGTAATCGCCGATCCGCCGCACCAGAACACCTACGGCAGCGCCGTAAAGATCATCTAATTGCAAGGTGATCTTCCGAAGATCCTCTGCCCCTTGGCAACCTCGCAGCAGCACAGCCGGGATCAGGGCATTCAAGGCGGCAGTTTCCTTTGCCATAGGCTGCACAAACTGCACAGTTAAAATACCCTGCTTAAATCGGGTGTCTTGTATACACCGAAGGGTCACGCCCCCCGGAAAGAAAAAGTTTTTTATCATAGTATGTTCCTCACTTTTGAC
>JAZRCU010000139.1:0-3351 GCA_045659965.1 Faecousia sp. | reverse complement strand
CAGCAGAGAAGGTGAGCTATTTGGTGACAGATGCCATAGAGCGACAGATGGTGTCCGATATGCCTTTGGGTACATTTTTGTCTGGCGGCCTTGATTCCAGTTTGATTTCCTCTGTTTGCACAAGGGCCCTGAAACAAAACGGCAGAAGTTTGCCAACGTTTTCTGTTGACTATGAAAATAATGATAAATATTTTACCCCGGGAAAGTTCCAGCCGGCTTCTGACTGTAGCTATATTCAAATTATGCAGTCCTATTTAAATTCGGATCAGCATTGGACAGTCATAAACGCACAGCAGCTTGTTGATGCATTGGAAAGCGCTACCATTGCTCGGGATCTGCCGGGTATGGCAGATGTGGATTTTTCTATGCTGATTTTCTGCGGTGAGATCAGAAAACATGTAAAAGTGGCGCTGTCGGGGGAGTGTGCAGATGAAATCCTTGGGGGATATCCATGGTATCGCGACCCTGAGGTGCGAGCTATGGCGGGATTTCCTTGGGCGCAAAATACAAAAGAACGGGCTGCCTTTATCCATCCGGATCATTTGCATCAGTTAAATCCTCATGATTTTGTGAATGATCTGTATGCTGATACTATCGCACAAACAGATGTTTTACCAGGGGCATCAGATACAGATCGAAGAATCAAAGAAATGGTAAATTTGAATATGCGCTGGTTTATGCAAACCCTGCTTGACCGGAAGGACAGAATGAGTATGTATCATGGACTGGAGGTCCGTGTGCCCTTCTGTGATTACCGTATCGCCGAGTATTTGTACAGCGTTCCGTGGCATTATAAAGAATATAACGGGCAGGAGAAAGGGCTTCTGCGGTTTGCTATGGCGGATTATTTGCCCCATGATGTGCTGTATAGAAAAAAGAGTCCTTATCCAAAGACCTTTGACCCGAAATACCTATCTGTGGTAAGTGATCAATTGCAAAATGTTTTGGATGACCCCAATTCTCCCGTTCTGCAAGTTGTACGAAAAGAAGCATTAGAACAGCTATTGAAGGCAGAATATGCTTGGCCGTGGTATGGACAGCTAATGAAAGTGCCGCAAACCATAGCTTATATGCTCCAGATCAACTTCTGGCTAAAGCATTACAAGGTACAAATCGTATAATCGTATAGAAATAATAGCCGTTCAAAATATTTGAACGGCTATTTTCTTAATTTCCTTGTTTGATTTTTTGCGAAAATATCAGCGGGTAGGATGCAAGGCAATCACAATTAAGATCATGTTTATTCATGTCAATGGCAGTGATTTGATGATTATTGTAGGTGGTATAATAATAGATGCCGGTGTCCGTATCGCAGCAGCTGGTATAAATGGTTTTTTCATAAGCATTGCCGACCACTACGCAACCTTCCTGTTGAGCGACGGAAGCTAGGATATGAAAGCATTGCGTAAGATCTTGCATATCGTCCTTGCCGGGACAGATATTCCATTTTATAAAAGCTGCCCGGATAAAACGTGAGATAGATGAGGCATCACCGGGCAGACCAATTCCTCCCATGCCGCGACTAATTTTATTTAGGGGTAGGCCAAGATGGAAACGATTTTTTGGTTCGCTGGCAGTGAGATTAAGGTATTGGTTCATATTTTCAAGATGATAGGAAAATGGGGGGTTATTCGTGAGTACTTGGTATGGGTTGTCATAAATTTGCATCCCGTCTTTTGTGATTTCTAAGGTCAGCACATTTTCTTTATCACATATCATCCAATGAAGCGGTGTTGTTGGAAAATCTGAACGAAAGGGAATGTCAATAACCTTGGTCGAAGATAGAAGTTTCTTTGCTTCAATAGCGCTTTGGCACTGGGCAAGTACCCATGGGATCAGTTCAAAGACAGCAATATTATGGTAGCCTGCTTGTTCTTTTTGATATTGGGCATTTCCCGGGAAATTTAGAGCGGCCATAGACAGCCCCTTTTCATTAACAGCATCATAATACAACGGAAAGCTATCTATGATGGTTGCAATACCAATCATTGCGTAGTGTTGAGAAAGCAAACCTTCCTTTCTGAAGAGGAACGGAAAATTCCTGGGTGTGATCGTTACTTGCTCCTGAAAATGATATTCATAATCTAAGTTTCTTCCAAAATAGTGATGATTTGATTGATAAGAGATCGCGGTGCACATAGTATCCATCCTTTTTTCTTTTATTATGATTGTTATATATACATTTATGTTGTGATTGATTGACAAAAATACGGATATCGAGTACAATAATGCAAATTTGTGAAAGGGGGACTGCTTTTATGCCAATTCAGATTCCCAATGATTTGCCGGCTGCAGAAATTATGCAGCAGGAAAATATTTTTGTAATGACCGAAAGAAGAGCTGATTCTCAGGACATTCGACCTCTTGAAATCGTTTTGCTGAATTTGATGCCTACCAAGGTTGCAACCGAGACGCAGTTTACCCGTCTTTTAGGTAATACACCTTTGCAGGTGCATTTGGAACTGATGCACACATCTACCCATGTTTCTAAGAATGTTGCGCAGGATCATTTGCTTAATTTCTATAAGCCTTTTGAAGCCCTGAAGGATCGGAAATTTGACGGCATGGTGATTACCGGTGCACCGGTAGAACACATGGAATTTGAAGATGTAGACTACTGGCAGGAACTTTGCCAGATCATGGAGTGGAGCAAGACAAACGTGCATAGCACATTCCATATCTGCTGGGGTGCACAGGCTGGCCTTTACTATCATTACGGTATCCCCAAGCATCAGATGGATCAGAAGCTTTTTGGCGTATTCCGTCATACAGCCGATTATAAGCGCTCTATTTTGCTGCGCGGCTTTGATGATGAATTCTGGGCACCTCACTCTCGTCATACAACTGTTTTGCGCGAGGATATTGAAGCGGTAGATGGATTGAAAATTTTGGCTTCTTCTGAGGATGCGGGCGTCTATGCGGTCATGAGTAAGCATGGAAAACAGGTGTTTGTTACCGGACATTCTGAGTACGATCCCGACACTTTAGAAAAAGAGTATCTTCGGGATAAAAACCTTGGTTTACCTATTCAGGTTCCTGCGAACTATTATCCCGGCGATGACGATACAAAAGCACCTATTGTTCGCTGGCGCAGCCATGCAAATTTGCTGTTTTCCAATTGGCTTAATTATCTGGTATATCAAACAACGCCCTATGATATCATGTCTATTGGACAGGAAAAAGAATAATGGTTTTAAGGTCTTCGCGTTAGCGAAGACCTTTCTTTTATAATTATTTACAAATATGTATAAATATATGATATAATATAAACATAAAATGAATTCTGAATTTATTGGCAGGAGGTGTGATTATGGAACTTAAGATTGATGGTATCAATATCATTGCCAGACC
>JAZRCU010000138.1:0-8219 GCA_045659965.1 Faecousia sp. | reverse complement strand
CTTCGGCAGAATAAAAGAAGAAATAAAGGCTGCGCCGCCTACAGAAACATTACCAACCACCAGAGAATAGATACTGTTAATGCCATCTTTTAAGTTGTTTTCAATCCGGTATAGTTCTTCCACCGCTGCAATATAAAGCTGCCCCTCCTCTGTCAGACTGATAGGCGCCGTTTCTCTGCTAAAGATTTGAAAACCCAACTCCTTCTCCGCTTTTTTCACCGTGGCACTCAAGGACGGCTGAGAAATGAACAGTTTATTGGCGGCTTTTGTAAAGCTCTGCTCCTTATAGATCTCATAGATATAATTGGCATATTTAAACATTACTGTTTCCCTCATAAATATTTTATTATGAAAAAGATATTTATATATGTATTTGATTATACTATATCCTGTTGGTATAATCAAGCCGTTCTTGAAAGTTTGTCCCCTATTCTATAAATAAAGGAGATACATATGAACGTATACTCTGAAATTATGCAGCAAGTGAATTCTGACATCCGTGGCAGAAACTACTATACTGCCTTGGAGTTGGAGCGAAAGGGTCAGCAGATCTTAAAGCTTAACACCGGCAACCCCGCCACCTTTGGCTTTGGTATGCCGGACAGTGTCAGAAAAGCCTTGTTGGAAAATCTGGACAAAACCGTAGGCTACTGTGATGTCAGAGGCATGATCCCGGCCCGGGAAGCCATTATGCAGTATTCCATATCTAAGAATATCACTAACTTCACCCTAGATGATATCTTTATTGGAAACGGTGTCAGCGAGATCGCCGCTATGGTGTCCACCGCATTGTTTGATTCCGGTGACGAAGTGCTGATCCCCACTCCCTGTTATTCTCTTTGGGAAAACGAGATCCGTCTGCGTCAGGCAAAGCCTGTGTTCTACAGATGTAACGAAGATGACCACTGGCAGCCGGATACCGACCATATTAAGAGTTTGATCACCAGCAAGACCAAAGCCATCGTTGTTATCAATCCCAACAATCCCACAGGCGTGTTGTATTCTAACGAGGTCCTGCTGCAGATCGCCCAGATCGCCCGGGAGAACAAGCTCATCGTCCTGTCCGACGAGATCTACGACAGATTGCTCTTTGACGGCAAGGTGCACACACCCTTTGCAAGTCTGGCTCCGGATATTCCGGTGATCACCATGAACGGCCTTTCCAAATCCCATTGCCTGTGCGGCTTCCGGTGCGGTTGGCTGGTGGCCAGCGGTCCGGATAAGGAAAGAGAAAACATCTCTCAGGCCCTGTTAAAGCTGGCCTCTGTAAGACTGTGCGCCAATGCCATGATGCAGACCATCATTCCTGCCGCCATTGCCGATACTCAGTATACAGAGCAAATGGTAGCACCCGGTGGACGGCTCTATGAGCAGCGCAAAGCCACTTGGGAAGAGCTTGATAAGCTGGACTGTCTTTCCTATGAGAAAAATGATGGTGGCTTCTATGTATTCCCCCAGATTAAGCCCGAGTATCAGGAAATTACAGATGACAAGCAGTTTACAGGGGATCTGCTTCTGAGCAAGCACATTCTGGTTGTACCGGGAAGCGGCTTCTCTTGGACCCCGAAAAACTATTTCCGTATCGTGATGCTGCCCCCTGCAGAGGACCTGCGTCTGGCCGTCAAGCGCATTGGCGAGTTTATCACAGAATCCCGATAAAATAAAAGGCTTGACCAAATCGGTCAAGCCTTTTTCTTTGCAGTTTTTAACAGCATAACAGCTGTAGTGATAAACACAAACAGATCGCCCATCATGCCTACGTAATTTTTTATGGCAAAATTAAAGATCACAAAAGCAACCACGCTGAGCAAGAAGAATATCTTAATCTTTCGCTCATCGTCCTGAAAATGAAAGATCGCCAGAGTATATTGCAGATTGCCGATCACAGGCAGCAGTCCGATCAGTCCCCGGTTATTAAATGCAACACCCAGCACAACACCCAATGTCACAAACAGCCACTGCAGGTATTTATTTTCCACTCTCCGCATAGCCGCAATATTTCGCAGAATACTTACCACATTTTGCACCGTTGCGCTATAGCCTCTTAGCACAATTCCGCTGATGGCGTAAACCGTCTGGCTGGCCGTCTGCATCCAAAGCACCCCTTTGGGCGTCTTTCTGCCGGCGCTGAGGGCATTAAAGCCCATTGCCAAAAGTGAGCATATATTGCCCACAAACACAGCATCATTCATAATATACCTACCTAAACAAACATCCTCAGTAGTATACCGCAAACCTTTCAAAAAAGCAACTTGAATATGGGAATTTACAGTAGATAAATGTTGTGATATACTGTAAACAGAATTTCACTTACGAAGCGCTCTTATTCTCGAAAGATTGGATGAACCGCATATGAAAATTGTGATTATTGGCCTTGGCACCATTGGCAAGACCATCCTGAAAAATCTGTCCAGCGAAGGACACACCGTTACCATCATTGACGATGACAAAGCAAAAATCGAAGCGCTGATCGAACGCTACGATGTGTTTGGTGTTGTGGGCAATGGCGCCAGCATGCAGATCCAGATAGAGGCAAATGTAAAAGGTGCAGAGCTTGTGATCGCGCTGACCCGAAGCGACGAACTGAACATTCTGGCCTGTCTGGTCGCCAAAAAGGTAGGCGCAAAGAATACCATTGCCCGGGTACGAAATCCTGCTTACAGAGAGCAGATCGCCCAAATGAAAGACGATCTGGGGATCTCTATGGTGGTCAACCCGGAGCTGGAGACCGCAGACGAAATCTTTAATCTGGTAAACCTTCCCTCTGTTGCCCAAATCGACCACTTTGCCGGAGGTAAAGTATCCTTAGTAGAAGTCGTTGCAGAAAAGGGCTGCGCTCTGGTGGGCGAAACTTTGATCTCCCTTGGTAAAAAGCTTAACACCAAGGTGCTGATCTGCGCTGTACAGCGTGGTGACGAGGTCATCATCCCCTCCGGTCACTTCCAGATCTGCGAGGGTGATAAGATCCATTTTACCGCTAACGCAAAGACCTTGGGTGATTTCCTCCGGGAGGTCAATCTGGTCAAGTCCCCCTTCAAAAACATCATGATTGTAGGCGGTGGCCGGATCAGCTATTATCTGGCAGACTCCCTTTCCAAGAAAAAATATAATGTCAAGCTCATTGAACATAACTTTGCACAGGCAGAAGAATTGGCAGAGCAACTGCCCAATGTCACCGTGGTCTGCGGCAACGGCACGCAACATGACCTGTTGATGGAAGAAGGCATCGAAGCCATGGACGCTTTCGTTGCTCTGACTAACATCGACGAAGAAAACATCATCGTGTCCATGTTCGCCAACAAAAAGAATGTGAAAAAGACCATCACCCAGATCAAGGGTGAGGATCTTTTCGGCATGCTGGACGAGTTGGGCATTAACAACAATGTTTCTCCCAAGCAAATCGTCGCCGACCGGATCATCAGCTATATCCGCGCGCTGGCCAATACCGTGGGCAGTAATGTTTTAACCTTGTACCACTTAGTCAACGATCAGGTTGAGGCTTTGGAATTTGCCGCCAAGAAACAGGCCTATTTCTATAACAAGCCCTTAAAGGACTTAAAAACCAAGAAAAACTGTCTGATCGCCTGTATCATCCGGCAGAGCAAAGTAATCATTCCCGGTGGTGACTCCCAAATCCAGTTGGGCGACAACGTGGTGGTAGTTACTACCCATAAAAACTTTGACGATCTGGCCGACGTGTTCGAATAAGGTGACGCTATGAATTATAAGTACTTAGGCAAGATCCTTGGCAAGATCATGATTCTAGAGGGCGGCCTGATGCTGGCCCCCCTTGCAATCAGCCTTATCTACAAGGAATCCTTTATCCACACCTTAGCGTTTTTGATTCCAATGATCATTTTGGTGGCGCTGGGTTTTGCGCTGCAGATCCCCAAGCCCAAAAGACGCAGCCTGTACCAAAAAGAGGGCTTTGCTCTGACCGCCCTTGTGTGGATCGTTATGGCTCTGTTTGGCGCGATCCCCTTTGTGATCAACAGAGAGATTCCCAACTATATCCACGCCTGTTTTGAGATCGTTTCCGGTTTCACCACCACAGGCGCCAGCATTATCACCGATATCACCGTCCTATCCCACTCCTCTTTGTTCTGGCGCAGCTTCTCCCATTGGATCGGTGGCATGGGTATTCTGGTGTTTGTGCTGATCTTTATCCCCGAAAGTGACGATGGCTCTTCCATGCACCTGCTCCGGGCAGAAAGCCCCGGTCCGCAGGTAGGTAAGCTGGCTTCCAAAATGAAGGTAACCACCCGGATCTTGTATCTGATCTACTTGGGACTAACTGTTCTGGAAGTGATCGTTCTGATGCTGGACAAACCCATCCCCGGCTACGAAAACGAGCAATTTTTCTTTAGTTTGCTAGCCACCTTCGGCTGTGCCGGTACTGGCGGCTTCGGTTTCCTCCCCGGCAGCATGGAGCTGTTTCATCCTTTCTCCCAATATGTCATGGCAATCTTTCTGATCCTGTACGGCATCAATTTCAGCCTGTACTATCTGCTGCTATTGGGTAAACTTCGGGATATTTTCCGCAGCGAGGAATTTAAAAGCTATGTACTGATCGTGCTGGGTGCAGTTGCTCTGATCTTCTTCAGCCTCCTGTGGCGCATTGAATCCTTCCCCCAGACCTACACCACAGAGGAAGCCTTCCGCCACACCTTCTTCCAAGTGGCATCCCTGATCACCACCGCCGGCTTTACCACCACGGATTACCACGCGTGGCCCATGCTGGCAACTACCAGTCTGGTGATGATCATGTTTATAGGCGCCATGGCCGGCTCTACCGCTGGCGGTATCAAGGTATCCAGAATTGTGATCGCTGTCAAGGGCGCATACATCAACATCCGAAAGCTGATTAATCCCCGCTATGTTCCCAAGGTAAAATTCGAAGGCAAGACGTTGGAGCAAAAAACCGTCAATGATGTGTTTGCCTTTATCACCTTATACTTTTTCATTCTCCTTGCCACCATATTTCTGCTTGCCTTTGACCCGGTAAACGGACAGACTGTGACCATATTGTCCGATGCCGGCACATATCAGGTAGAACACGGCTTCTTCAGCAATTTCTCTGCTGCTTTGGCCTGTATTTCCAATGTAGGCCCAGCCTTCGAAGCTGTTGGCCCTTACGGCAATTACGCAGGATATAGCGGATTTTCTCTGATCGTTTTAAATCTGGTAATGCTCATCGGCAGATTAGAGATCTTCCCTGTTCTGATCCTGTTTAACCGCCGCACCTGGAAGCGCATCTAAAATATAATAACAACATTACAAATAAAAGGAGTAGTACATATGAGTGATCTCGGCGATTTGATTGACGATATGTGGGATGAGTGCGATCCCGAAGCTTCTTCCAGCGGTGGATGTCTTACCAAGCTTATCGGTTGGCTTATTTTCTTTGCCGTCATGGGTGTTTTGATTTACTTTATGAAACAAGGGTGACAAATCGTCACCCTTGTTTTTCTATATCCAGTTTTTCAGCGCAAAATGGCTGATAATCCCTTGTTAGGAAAAGGAACAAAATACAAAGAATATAATTATATTCATTTGGCGTAAGCGCAAACACGCATGCATACAACTCAGGCTTGACTTCGTTCATTTTTGGTGGTATAATTTACAAGAATGGACAAATTTCTCGCATTTCTCCCCGATTGTTCATTATTTGGTTTACACAAAGATAAAAGGAGGCAATAAAATTGAACAGCACAACAATTACACGCAAACAGTTTAATGTGCTAACCTTTTTAGAAAAGGTAAAATGTGAAAAGTCTCAGCGCCAGATTGCTGAGGCCACCGGAATGTCTACCGGCACTGTAAATAAGGTCATGGCAGAGCTGAAGGACGCTGCCTTGATCGAAAATGGAGTCTTAACAGAGAAGGGCTATGCAGCGCTTGAGCCTTTCCGCGTAAAAAAAGCCATTTTCATTGCAGCAGGCTTTGGTTCCCGGCTTGTTCCCATTACTTTGAACACCCCGAAACCCCTGGTCAGAGTAAACGGCACTCGAATGATCGACACCCTGCTTGATGCCGTTGTGGCCGCAGAGATCGAGGAAATCTATATCGTTCGTGGTTATTTAGGCGAGCAGTTCGATCAGTTGCTGGCCAAGTATCCCACCATTAAGTTCTTGGAGAACCCTCTGTATAATGAGGCCAACAACATTTCCTCTGCCCTGCTCTCTCGTCATCTGATGCAGGATGCCTATGTTCTGGAGGCTGACCTTTACCTTTCCAACCCCGATATTATCCAGAAATATCAATACACCTCTAACTATCTGGGTGTGCCCACCGATTACACCGACGACTGGTGTTTTGAAACCAAGAACAAGGTGATCACCAAGGTAAATATCGGCGGCAATAACTGCCACCATATGTATGGTATCTCCTACTGGAACAAGGAAGCCGGTGCAAAGCTGTTTGATGACATTAAAAAGGTCTATGATATGCCCGGTGGCAAAGAAAGATATTGGGATCAGGTCGCTCTGGAATACTGCAAAGACAATTATACCGTCGAGGTCAGAGAGTGTACCTTTGATGATATCGTCGAAATTGATAGCTTTGCAGACCTGAAGAAAATTGATCCCATCTACAGATAACCGAGAGGTATTGTCTTATGCATGAATTAAAATACGGCTATAACAAAGCCGAATACAAAAAATTCACCATGGGCGCATGGCGTTATCTGCTGCTTTTCTCTTTCCTTTATTGCGCCCATTACTGTACCCGGCTGAATATCGGTAATGCGCAGGTTTATATGACTGAGTTTTCCAGCGAAGATATCGGTATTCTTTCCTCCGTACTCTTCTGGACCTATGGTGTAGGCCACCTGATCAATGGTCGCCTTGGTGAAATCATTGGCATTCGCAAATTTATCATTTGGTCTGTTATCTTATCGGTTGTCTGCAATATTTTTATGAGCTTCCAAACCTCTATTGTGGCTATGGCCATTATTTGGGGCTTTAACGGATTCTTCCAATCCATGGCATGGTCTCCCGGAGTTTCCTCTCTCACCGCTTGGTGGCCCGGCGACAAGCGCGGTTTTGCAACCGGTTTTGCAAATGCCTTCTCCGGCTTCGGTCAGGTAGTTGCTACCCTGATGGTAGCCCTTGGCTTTGTGCTGCTGCCCAATATGGGTTGGCGCTCTGCTTTCCTGATCCCTGCTTTGTTCCCCATCCTGATGCTTATTATCTATTGGATTTTTGCAAAGGCCAGTCCGAAAGATATCGGCCTGAAAGAGTATAGCGAAGAGAACGAAGTCAAAGCAACCGAAGAAGACGAAATGGCAAAGATCGTTAAGGAAAAGGGCAAACTGTATCCCTTCTTCCACCTGCTGCGCAAGCCGATCTTCCTGGTTTGGATTTTTGTTATCTTCTCCTCCGGTGTCGCCCGTTATGGTCTTGTCACTTGGATTCCTAAGTATCTGAACGAAACCACCGATCTTGGTGCAATCGTCAGCCTCTTAACTTCCACGATTCTACCTATCGGCATGGGCATCGGTACCCTTGTTGTTCCCACCCTCACAGATAAGTTCTGCCCCAACAATCGTCTGTGGGCAAGCTGCATCAGCGGTGTTGTTTCCGCGCTGTGTGTGATCGGTGTTACCTTCCTGAATCCCAATGACCCCTTCCAGTTTGCTTTGATGCTTGTTTGCTTGTTCTTTGCCGGCTTCTTTATCTACGCAATCAACGGAACTGTTTGGGCCTATGCAACAGACGTTGGCGGTCGTGTTTTCGCAAGTACCGCCTCCGGAATACTTGACTTTGCCGCCTATATGGGCGCTGCAATTCAGGCTGCTGTATACGGATTTATCTTGGGCGATGGAAACTGGAATGCGGTATTTATTTCCGTAGCCGTCTTCTGTCTGCTGATTGCAGTTGTCAGCTTCGCAAGCTCCTTTAAGAAAAAAGCATAATATTATTTGCCAACCAAAAAGGCTTGACCCAAACGGGTCAAGCCTTTTGTGTTATTTATTAAGTAAATCTTTTTTCTTTTGATCGAACTCTTCTTGAGAAATGACCCCACTGTCTAGCAAATTTTTATATTTCATAAGTTCATCAGCGCTGCTTATTTGTGTTTGTTGTATACTGGAGAAAGATTTGGGTTTAATAAAAGCCCACACCAGAGCAATAATCCATGCAAGAATTGTCCAGCCTGCAAAAAGGTTTAGTATGAAAATGGCGGTTTCTTGCGGATGACCTTTCTTGTTGGCAACGAGA
>JAZRCU010000137.1:0-5193 GCA_045659965.1 Faecousia sp. | reverse complement strand
TACAGGAGACAAGCCCTGATCATATAGGAATCTATTCCAGATTCTGGAGTAGATCAAGTGACCAACTGCGTGTTCAGGACCACCGATGTACAAGTCAACAGGCAGCCAGTGCTCCAGCAGCTTAGGATCACAGAAGGTCTTATCGTTGGTGGGATCAATATAGCGCATATAGTACCAGGAAGAACCTGCAGAACCGGGCATGGTAGAGGTTTCCCGGATACCACGGATGCCGTTATCATCATATTGCTTCCACTCGGTTGCATTTTCCAGAGGTGCCTGGCCGTTGTGACCCTTGTAGTCATCCAGTTCAGGCAGGATCAAAGGCAGCTGCTCGTCGGGCAAAAATACAGTTTCGCCATCTTCTGTGTACACACAGGGAACTGGCTCGCCCCAGTATCTCTGACGGGCAAAGATCCACTCACGGAAGTGATAGTTGATCTTTCTTCTGGCAACGCCGGCCTTTTCCAGCTTACAGGTAATGGCTTCCTTTGCCTCTTCCACAGTCAGACCGGTAAACTCCTCAGAGTTCATCAGCTTGCAGCCCTTACCCAGATAATCCTGCTTCTCAAACGCCTTTTCAGACACATCTGCGCCATCAATGACTTGGATCATGGGAATGTTGTGTACCTGCGCATACTCAAAGTCACGCTGATCGTGGCTGGGAACAGCCATAACTGCACCGGTGCCGTAGCTTGCCAGAACGAAGTCGCCAATGAATACAGGTACTTCTCTGCCGTTAACAGGATTAATGGCATACACACCCTTCAGGGGGCAGCCGGACTTGGTCTTGTTCAGCTCGGTGCGGTCCATATCGCTCTTCTTTACAGACTCGTCGATGTAGGCCTGAACTTCCTCGCGGTTTTCCACCCGGTCCATCAGACCCTGTACAGTCTTGCCATCGGGAGCCAAAACCATAAAGGTAATGCCGTAGATGGTTTCAATACAAGTGGTGTAGATGGAGAAACTGCCGCCGCCTACCAGTTGGAAGTCAACCTCCACACCGGTGCTCTTGCCGATCCAGTTTCTCTGGATCTCCTTGGTGGATTCAGGCCAGTCGATCTCCTCGAGGCCCTCCAGCAGCTTTTCTGCAAAGGCAGGCTGGTCAATGACCCACTGCATCATATTCTTCTTTACAACAGGATAACCGCCGCGCTCGGACTTGCCATCAATGACCTCGTCATTGGAAAGCACAGTACCCAGCTCTTCACACCAGTTTACAGGCATTTCGATCCGCTTTGCATAGCCTTCCTCGTAGAGCTTCTTAAAGATCCACTGGGTCCACTTATAGAAAGAAGGATCGGAAGTCGCGATCACCTTGGACCAGTCGTAGTCAAAGCCCAATTCCCGCAGCTGTGCAGAGAAGGTCTTGATGTTTTCCTGGGTAAAGCCGTTGGGATGGTTGCCGGTGCTGACTGCATACTGCTCAGCAGGCAGACCGAAAGAGTCATATCCCATGGGGTGCAGCACATTATAGCCCTGCATACGCTTCATACGGGACATGATATCTGTAGCGGTATAGCCCTCCGGATGGCCGGCATGCAGACCAACACCGGAAGGATACGGGAACATATCCAGCACATAATACTTGGGCTTGGAGAAATCCCATACATCTGTGTGGAATGTGTCATTTTTTTGCCAGTATTCTTGCCATTTCTTTTCAATACTGCCGTGTTCGTAATTCATGGTCAAACTACCTCTTTCCTTTATGGGAACATTATTCCTGGATAATGATTTCGCTCAAGTCAATTTCTGTACCGTCTGCCCACAGGCGCTCCAAAGCATAAAACTCTCTGGCCTCTTCGGGAAACACATGGACAACCACGCTGCCAAAGTCCAAAAGTTCCCAAGTATTGCCCCGGTGGCCTTCCCGACCCAGCATGGGCTCGCCCAGCTGTTCAAACACATACTCTGCATGATCGCACAAAGTCTTAACATGGGTATTGGAAGTACCGGTACAGATAATGAAATAATCTGCCAGACTGGAGACCTCGTCGATCTTCAAAAGCTTAATATCCATGCCCTTCTTTTCATCCAGAGCTTTTGTTACCTCATAGGCAACTTCTTTTGCAGTTAACATATTTATTCATCCTTTCAAGGAAACATTTATATAAGACACGCCAAAGCTTCCCGAGAAGCCGGAGATACTTGACTGCCCTGCTGTTTGAGCATCGCCAAGGTGTTTTCTAAGCCCCAACGCAGTGCCTTGTCCAGGTCTGTGTAGGCTAGTTCTCGCAATTCCTCCACACCGGGAAAATCCCGGTTTGGCTCCATATAGTCAGCAACATAAATAATTTTTTCCAATACATTCATATTGGCTTTTCCCGTGGTATGGCTGCGGATCGCCGCCACCACCCGGGGATTTTCTCCAAAAATCCGCTCCGCCACCAAACTGCCTGTTAACGCATGGAGCGTCTTGGGATTTTCTGCAGAAAAATTGTCTAAAAGTATACCATATGCCTTGCATAAAGTCAATTGAAGGGGGCCATCCAAGGCTTTGGTAATATCATGCAGCAAGCCCGCTCTGGCTGCATCCACAGGGTCTGCCCCCCAACGCTTCGCCAGATCAATGGCTGCATCCCGGCAGCCCAGCACATGGGCTACACGGTTGGGCTTTAGCAAGGAAACAACCTCCTGCTCCAGCTGTTCCATAGTTAGATGGTCTCTCGGCTTGTCAATGCCATATAGGCTTTCCTTACGGATATAATCCAATACTTCATTGGGTAAAAAATCCGCAGTACAGTCAAATGCGATCAACCGCCTCAGGTCAGTAGAAGAGATCATTGTCACAGGATTGTCTACCAAATAGACCTTCGCGCCCATTTGTCTTAGCACCTGCTCCTGCTTGTCCACCGCTTCTTTCTCGCCCTTGTCCCCTCGATAAAACACCCCTAAAGAGGCATTTTTCATGATCTTATCTGGGTTTTTCCACTCTAAGAAGCTTAGGAACATATCTGTTCCCATAAACAAAACGATTTCTGCATCCGGATAAATATCCTTCACCGCATCCACAGTTTCGTAAGTATAGCTTGCGCCTTGTCGCTTCAGCTCCATATCTGAAACCTCTGCGCCGCAGATCCCGGAAAAGGCGATCTTTGTCATTTCATAGCGCTGCTGAGCAGTAGGTGTATCTGCAGGCAGCTGCTTATGAGGAGAGATGTTTGTCGGGATCACTAACAGCCTTTCCAGTTGCAGCGCAGACATGGCAAACTGCGCCCCTCGGACATGGCCTAAGTGGGGCGGATTGAATGTGCCGCCGTATATGCCGATTCGCTTCATACTGCTCCCCTCTTCCTTTATAACCGCGATGGTGGATTACTGACTCTGTTTTAGTTGTCTTTCTCTATCCCGTTCAATGGCCTTATCAATGGCCTGCTGACGGAAATATTCATTTCTCTGTTCACGGACTTTTTTCGCTGCCTGACGACGGGCCTGCGCGCCCTTACGCACAGGATTCTTCTTGGCAACAGAAACTTCTTTCTTCTTAGCGCGGCCGGACTGATTGCGCTCTTGCTGCAACTTTTCGCTGTAGCGGTAGATCACAAACTTTGTACCGGTCACGCTCACGCCATCTGCACCGGTGGCTTCGCAAATTTCGTCGCAAACCTCCCGTGGGGTCATCATAGCACCCTCCAGCACCTTGCCTTTTACCAATTCCCGGGCAGTTAACTGGGTATCTGCTTCTGCAATCACCGCTTCTGTCACACCGCCCTTACCAACGATCAGAGTAGTTTCCAGAGCATTGGCGCTTGCACGCAGCTGCGCTCTTTCTTTACTTGTCAGCATAGCCTTCCTCCTTGAGTCTGTCATACATCTTTTTCAACGCTCTGGCCCGATGGGAAACCTGATTTTTTTCCTCAGCGCTTACTTCCGCCAAGGTCTTTCCATAAGGCGGATAATAGAAGATCGGATCATAACCGAAGCCGCCCTGACCTGCCGGCTGCCGCAGCAGCTCACCATGGACCTCGCCCCGGGTCTGGATCACTTTTCCCTCCGGGGTCACCAGAGAGATCACACAAACGAACTGCGCTTGGCGCTGTCCGTCCGGGACATTTTCTGTGTTTTTCAGCAGCAGAAGGAGTCTGCCCCAGTCATCTAAGGACTCATCAAAACCATACCGGGCAGAATACACGCCGGGCTCGCCATTTAAGGCATCTACTGCGATGCCGGAATCGTCTGCTAAAGCAGGCATACCTGTAGCCTGCATCACGGCCATGGCCTTTTGCAGAGAGTTTTCCTCAAAGGTGGTGCCGGTTTCTTCTACGTCGATATCCACACCCAGTTCAGATTGCAGCACCAGCTGGATATCCAATTTTTCTAAGATCTTGCTGATCTCTACCAGCTTGTGCTGATTTTTACTTGCTAATACAACTTTCATTCAAACAATGCCTCCACAAAGGGTTGTGCCTCAAAAGGCATCAGATCCTCCGCCTGTTCACCGACGCCAATATATTTCACGGGGACCAGCAGATTGTCTGCCACCGCAATGACAATGCCGCCCTTGGCAGTGCCATCAAGCTTGGTGATTGCCAGGCAAGTAACACCTGCAATCTCCTTAAACTGCTTGGCTTGGATCAAGCCGTTCTGTCCGGTGGTGCCGTCTAATACCAGCATCACTTCCCGAGCAGCTCCCGGAAGCTCTCGCTCCACAATGCGGCTGATCTTGCCCAGCTCGTTCATCAAATTCTGCTTGTTATGCAGTCGTCCGGCTGTGTCGATCAGGATCACATCTGCCTTCTTTGCTTTGGCAGACTGAATGCCGTCATACACCACAGAGGCCGGATCTGCGCCCTCGTGCTGCCGGACAATGGATGCACCGGAGCGCTGGGCCCAAATCTCCAGCTGATCTGCCGCAGCTGCACGGAAAGTATCCGCTGCCACCAGCATCACATTCTTACCCTGCTTCACAAGCCCTGTTGCGATCTTGCCGATGGTGGTGGTCTTACCCACGCCATTAACACCGATCACCAGCACCACAGAAGGTGTAGTGGACAGATCCAGTTCCGGCTGACCTACCTGAAGCATCTGCACCAGAATGGTCTTAAGGGCCTCTTTGGCATCTTGGGTCGTTTTTAAGTGCTGGGCTTTGACTTCCTTTCGCAGAAGGTCTACTGCCTTCAGGGCCGTATCTACGCCTAGATCCGCAAGGATCAGACTTTCTTCCAGCTCATCGTAGAAATCATCATCAATTTCGCT
>JAZRCU010000136.1:0-10661 GCA_045659965.1 Faecousia sp. | reverse complement strand
GCAGTCTGGGGTTTTGCGGATGGTTAAAGATCTGATCGGGAGTACCTTGTTCAACGATCTTTCCTTCGTCCATAAACAGAACGCGGCTGCCAACTTCCTTGGCAAAGCCCATTTCGTGGGTGACTACCACCATGGTCATGCAGTCTGCTGCAAGCTCCTTCATAACTTCCAGAACTTCGCCAACCATTTCCGGATCCAATGCGGAGGTGGGTTCGTCAAAGAGCATCAGTTTGGGATTCATAGCCAACGCACGGACAATGGCAATACGCTGCTTTTGACCACCGGAGAGCTGGCTGGGATAAGCATCTGCTTTGTCCTCAAGGCCGACTCTACGCAAAAGCTGCGTAGCGACATCATTGGCTTCTTCCTTGGACATCAGTTTTGTCTGGATAGGCGCCAAGGTGATGTTTTTGCGGATAGTCATATTGTTAAAAAGGTTAAAGTGCTGGAACACCATACCCATCTTCCGGCGCAGCAGATCCAAATTTACCTTGGGATCGGTCATATCCACACCGTCAAAGATGATATTACCGGAGGTGGGGATCTCCATCTGATTTAAGCAGCGAAGGAATGTGGATTTACCAGAGCCGGAAGGTCCGATAATTACCACTTTTTCGCCGGGGGCGATATGCTCTGAAATGTTGTCCAGAACTAAGTGATCGCCAAAGGATTTAGATAAATTTTTAACGTCTATCACTTTGACGCAGCCTCCTTTCCAGCTTATCAAGCAACCAACCAAAAATCATAACCAGGAATAAATACACACAAGCGATACCCAGCAAGGGGAACATCTGCTCATAAGTCCGGGTGGTGATTGCCTGCGCGGCATACAGCAATTCCTTGCCGCCGATTACGGTGATCAAAGATGTATCTTTTAACAAGACGATAAACTCATTACCCAAAGAGGGGAGGATCGCCTTGAAGGCTTGCGGGATAACGATCAAACGCATTGTGTCTACATAGTTTAGACCCAAGCTTCTGCCGGCTTCTGCCTGACCGGGATCCAAGGACATTAAGCCACCGCGGATGATTTCTGCAACATATGCGCCGGAGTTGATACCCAATGTCAGTACGCCGACAGATGTGAAATCACGGCTGCTTTTAAAGATAACAAAGCCCATGATCATCAGTTGCACCATCATGGGTGTACCACGGATGACAGTAACATAAACTTTGCAAATTGCGTTGATAACACCTAAGATAGGATTTTTGTGACCGGGACGCTGCTGGTCGTGAGCGGTACGCACGATTGCTACCAGAACACCTAAGACTACGCCAAGGGCCAGAGCCAAGGCGGTGACCCACAGGGTGGTTCCTACACCTTCTAAATATTGCAGCCAGCGGTCTTTTTCAATAAAGGCTTGATAGAACTTAACGAAAAACTCTTGCCAGAAGGGGAGCTTTTCGCCTGAGATGATCAAGCTTTTCCATAAAGTATAATACTGTTCCACAAAGAACCTCTCTTTTCAAAACTAGGGAAAGAGGGTGGCGAAAACCACCCTCTTTTATGGTTGATTATTATTCAGCGGAGATGTACTTGTCTACGATCTGCTGTACAGTGCCGTCAGCAGTCAGCTCAGCCAGAGCTGCGTTAATTGCGTCAACCAGAGCGGTGTTGCCCTTGTCACAGCCGATTGCGTAGTTCTCAGTAACCCATTCGCCTTCCAGCATAGTCAGACCGGGGTTAGCCTTTACGAACTCTTCAGCGGGAGCGCTGTCGATGATGACACAGTCGATCTGGTCGTTGAGCAGAGCCAGAATTGCGGAAGCACCGGTGTCATATGCAGTGACATGATCTTCGCCGTAGCCGCCGTTCTCGGGAGTGTCGGAGGAGTAGATGTAACCGGTGGTGCCAGCCTGCGCGCCGATCATCTTCTCGCCCAGGTTGTCCATGGTAACGTCGGAGCCTTCCTTGATGATAACCATCTGAACGCCAGTAGCGTAGGTGTCGGTGAAGTCCATAACGACCTTGCGATCTTCGTTCACAGTAACACCAGCCATAACGATGTCGCTCTTGCCTTCGTTAACTGCCAACAGAGCAGCGGAGAAGTCCATATCCAGAATTTCCAGCTCCAGGCCCAGCTTCTCAGCAATTGCGGTTGCGATCTCAACGTCGATGCCGATGAAGTTGCCGTCGTCGTCAGTCATTTCGTAGGGAGGAAATGCTGCGTTGGTGGACATGGTCAGCTTGCCGGGAACGATGGTCTGCAGAGTCTGATCATCTGTGGTAGTAGCATCAGTAGCAGCGTCGGTAGCAGCAGCACCGGTGGTTGCAGGTGCATCAGTCTTGTTCTCTGTAGTGGGTGCACAAGCGGCCAAGGAAAGAATCATAACCAAGGCCAGGATCATAGCGAATAACTTTTTCATAATGTTGGTCTCCTTTGTAAAATTGGTTTGTTTTGTGATGTGTGTATTATACATCGTATAATATTCATCGTCAACTGATAAAATATACAAAAAGAATAAAGTTCAACGCATAAAAACAAGGCGAAATGTATAAAAACGCATATAAGACAGAGAATAAATGGATATAAATCATGAAAAAATATACGTATACAGTGCATATAATACCGTCGTATTTCATATGTTCTACCGCTATATGCAAATTTAATGAGAACTGTACATGATTTTAACCTTGTTGGAAGTTGAAATTACTATTGTCATCAAAGGGAAAATGTTATATAATAAGTTAGATATAAGGAAAGCTGACTTCTGAGGAGTAGTATCTATGATGAATCGAAGTGAAGAACTAAAGAAATATCTGGTTCCGGGTAAGCATGTGCATCTTGTTGGCATTGGCGGAGTTTCTATGCGGCCTCTGGGTTTGGTGCTGCAGGGAATGGGTATTACTGTTACAGGCTCTGATATGAATTCTTCTGTGTCTACCGATGAGCTGATTGCCAAGGGTATTCGAGTATCCATTGGACATGAGGCTGCCAATATTTCAGGGGCAGATTGTATTATCCGTACTGCTGCTGCACACAATGATAATCCGGAGATCGCAGCTGCTCATCAGCAGGGGATCCCTCTTTTTGAGCGTGCGCAGGCCTGGGGCGTCATTATGCAGGAATACAAGAACGCAATTTGTATTGCCGGTACCCATGGTAAGACAACAACCACCTCTATGGTTACCCACATTATGATGGAGGCCCAGACGGATCCTACGGTTATGATCGGCGGATATCTACCTTTATTGCGGGCTGGTCATCGAGTGGGCAGTGGCGATACCATCATTATGGAAAGCTGCGAATATTGCGACTCCTTCTTGAATTTTTATCCCAGCCTTGCTGTGATTTTAAATATTGAAGCAGACCATTTGGATTACTTTAAGGATCTTGCAGATGTGCAAAAATCCTTCCGTAAGTTTGCGCAACTGGCGCATCAGGGGATTTTAGCCAATGGCGATGATCCCCATGTGGCTGAGGCGTTAGATGGCATGGACTATATTACTTTCGGCTTCCGGAAGGAGAATCGTGTTCGCGCTGAAAATGTTTCTGCAGATTGGCGGCATTTGGATGTTGTATGTGATGGTGCACTCTACTGCCATTTAGATTTGAATGTTATCGGAAAGCATAATGCCCTTAATGCATTGGCTGCGGCCGGAACGGCTTGGCTGCTTGGTGTTCCTTCTCAGGCGGTGAGCGATGGCTTGGCTACCTTTACAGGTGCGCAGCGACGTATGCAATTTAAAGGGACATTTAATGGCGCTGAGATTTATGATGACTATGCGCATCACCCGGATGAACTATCTGCGACCATTGAAGCGGTACGTACTATGGACCCTAAACGGCTTGTCCTGGCGTTCCAGCCCCATACTTACACACGTACAAAGGCGCTGTTTGATGAGTTTGTTCAGGAACTGAAGAAAGCAGATGTAGTTGTATTGGCTGAGATTTATGCAGCCCGGGAGAGAAATACCACAGGCATTTCTTCCAGAGATCTGGCACAGCTGATACCCGGTAGTATTTATTGCGAAACATTACCCAAGGTTACTCAGTGTTTGGCACAGATAATTCAGGACGGCGATGTGGTCCTGACTGTCGGCGCAGGTGACATTTTCACTGCCGGTGAAGCGCTGCTGCGCAATTAATTTAAGGAACGGTTCTGAAATTATGAAGAAGATCAATGTTTGTGTGTTGTTTGGCGGTGTTAGCCCCGAGCATGCAGTATCCTTACGATCTGCAGAGGCGGTACTCAATCACTTGGATAAAGAAAAGTACAATATTCTCCCTGTTGGCATTACTGCACAAGGTGAATGGATACTCTACGGCGGTGATGATTACAGCGACCTGCCTTCTCAGCGTTGGCTTGAGCATCCGAAAAATCGGAAGGCTGCCATTTCTCCTTGCCGCGGACATGGCTTGATCACTATTGAGGATAATACCATTGTCCGGGAAACCATTGATGTGGTATTTCCTGTGCTCCATGGTGAAAATGGCGAAGATGGCGCTATGCAGGGTCTGCTGCAATTGGCGGGAATTCCTTATGTTGGACCCCATGTGTCTGCCTCTGCAGTGTCTATGGATAAAACCTTGACCAAGCTGGTTATGGATCAGGCAGAAATTCCGCAGGCGGCTTGGATGCTGGTAAAAAATAGCGAGCTGGATAGCCGTATGGAGCAGATCCTTGACGGTCTGGAAATGCGTTTTACCTATCCTATGTTTGTCAAGCCTGCTGGAACAGGCTCCTCTGTTGGAGTGTCTAAAGCTGCCGATCGTTCTGCTCTTACAAAGGGCTTATTAGAGGCTGGCCGCTTTGATGAAAAGATCCTTGTCGAGGAGTTTATTGCCGGACGTGAGGTTGAGGTGGCCGTTATGGGCAATGATAGCCCCGTGGCCTCTGTCTGCGGCGAAATTGACTCTGGCGCAGAATTCTATGATTACGATGCAAAGTATATTACCGATACCTCTGTAGCCTATATTCCTGCACGGATTTCTGAGGCTGTTGCAGAACAGGTACGGGAATTGGCGATTAAGGCATATAAGGCCATTGGTTGTCAGGGTTTGAGTCGTGTTGATTTCTTTGTTACATTTGCTGATGAGCGCATTGTGTTTAATGAGATCAATACTCTACCTGGCTTTACCTCTATTTCTATGTATCCGAAGCTCTTTGGCGCCAGCGGAATTGAATATTCTGCCTTGCTGGATCGGCTGCTGGAATTGGCAATGGAGTCCTGCAGATGAAGCAAAAAGTGTTGTTATCCTTGCGCGGACGCCAAGCGTATTTGGATCAAGAGCCGGATGTGATCGAACTGGTGACAGAAGGCACCATGGAATTTACAGATGGTGGATGGGATATCCAGTATCAAGAAACCGCCTTGACAGGCTTGGAAGGGGTTACAACCACATTTCGTGTAGAAAATACGGGAATTACCCTAACCAGAACAGGGCGTCTGAATTCTAAGATGGTGTTTCGCGAGGGGATACCCTATGACAGCCTCTATGAGATGGAGTTTGGGGCGCTCATGATCACAGTTTGCGCAAAGAGAATTATGGTGCAGCTGGATAGTTCTGGCGGTATGATCGATCTGATCTATGATATTGATATAGAGCAGGGAACGGCCGGACAAGTAGATTATCATCTGGATATTCAAGCGATAAAATAAAGAAGACGAGTTGCAGTTTTGCAACTCGTCTTTATCTTTATTCATCCGGAAGTGCTCCAATGCCATCGGAAATTCCGTTTCCACCGATGCCGCCGGAGATTTCATTTCCACCGATGCCGGGCATATAACTTTCCTCGTTTGAGGGGGGTTGCTGATCTGCTTGAATTTTGCAGATTACGGCATCTAGCTTGTTGTAATTGGAATTTGCTTCAAAATCCCGGGAGATAAGCGCGTCTGTCTGCTTATCGTACTTACACTTATATGTCTTGATGTCGTAGCCGGTGTAAGGCTCCGTGATGTAGTCGCCATCCCGGTAGCCATCAGGATTGTCAGCTGACATGGTTTCATAGGTGGTGGAGTAGGGATAGGTGTTTATTGTTTCATACTCCATCTTCACATAGTAATCTTTGGTATCTGTGCCAAGGATCTTTACTGTAGTATCTGCTCCATTGGCAGAAGCAACGATCTTAATGGGATTGTCTGTGTTGTTTTTAAATCTAAAATCCAAGGTCCCCCAACTAACCGCAGCATCCATACCAAGGGGCATATATTCGGTTGCGTAGCCATGGCAGTCACGGAAAATAATTTGAAGATCTGCAATCAATGTGCAATAGTATAGCGCAGAGGAAACCTGACAAATACCACCGCCGATGGTTTCTACCATTCTGCCGCCTGCAATAGAGGGGCCGGGCCGATAGCCACGCTCTTCGGTACGGTTACCAAGGGCGTTATTATAGGAGAAGGTATCACCGGGCATAAGTACGACATTGTCAATTGCTTCACAGGCAAGGCGCAGGTTTATATTTCGATCGGGATCGCTATCAGCCATGGCGGTATAACTTCCCAAAACATCTTGAAATAAGGATGCTTCTAAAGACTCCTTTGTTATCTCCGGGGGAAGTGCAGCAAAGGGGATTTCCACAGTGCTGCCATACTCGCTATTATTTAGCTTTTCCTTAGCCTGCTCCAAATCAAATCCATAACCGTCGATGCCATCGGAGATTTTATAGCTCTTATCGTCCAGTTGTGCATCTACAGGGGCAATGCCGTACTGCTGCAGAATGCTCTCAAGATCAATGGGCTCAGGAGAAATCATGCCGCAAGTACCTTCTGCAAGAAAACGGTTTTCGCTATATGCAGCTAACACGGTGTCGTATAAATCATTGAGATTTAAACCGTATTCCGGCACACCTAAATGAATGACTAAGGTCTGATTTGGGGCATCGCCCTGAACCTCCCAAGTGGATTGGGAGAGGGTCGTATTGTAGTTTTCACCTAATTGATTTAAAAGCTCTCGGATCGCGGATTCGTCCAACTGTAAATAAGGGGTAATGTCAACAAAATATCCACTCTCCGGCACAGTGCCTGCATGAGATTTTCCGTATTGATAGGCTGCTCCTACTGCCTTGCTGACGTTAAGTCCTTTGCAGCATTTGGCAGGAAGAGTGATTTCGCTTTCTAAAACCCGAACAGTCATAATTTCCTTGCCATAAGTGTTGTCGGTTGCAGCCTTTACTGCTTCAATTGCTTGCGCTTGTGTCATACCGCCTACATGCACGCTTGCAACATAGATGTTGTCAGCAATTACCTCGCTTAAATTATTTAAATGCATGCAGCCAGCTGCAATTACACATGCAATGCAAATCAGGGCAATACAAGTGACAATGATACCGCCGGAGCGAACACGAGATCCCTTCTTGCTTTTTTTACGCTTCTTGGGGACCATGCGGCGATATTCATCTTCAAATTGTTGCGCCTGAGATCGGCTTTTGGATCTAGTTGCCATTATCTACACGCCTTTCGTGAGTTTTTAGTAATATTTTAGCATATTTTCGGAAAAAAGCAAGTTACTGCGCTTTAGGGAAATAATGGCTAAAATGCTCGATAAATACCTTGGATTGTCGCAGACTGTCTACACCGGATGCCAGCTTTAACCGCAAAGTAGGTACTTTTGCAGAGGCAATAAACTGAATTCGATTTTTGTAGTCTGCCTCTGCACACAAACTGCTGATGGCTTCCAGATCCAGGTTGCTGAGAGTAAACAAGACATCTCCTGCTTTTTGGCGAATATCTTGGATACCTACCTTTCGTGCGTTGGCACGCAGCAAAGCAATGTCGATCAAATTCAGCACGCCCTTGGGGGGATCCCCATAACGGTCGATCATCTCGTCAAGCAGATCATCAGCATCTTCCTGGGTACGGATGGCAGCCATGCGGCGGTAAAGATCCATTCGTTCTTCGCCGCGGCTGACATAGTTTTTATCCACGTTGGCAGTAACATTTAGGTCGGCAGTACAATCCGGCTCTTTCGGCTTTTCACCCCGTTCTTCCAATACGGCTTCGTCCAGAAGCTTCAGATACATATCATAACCCACAGACATCATATGGCCGGATTGCTCAGCACCTAACAGGTTGCCTGCACCGCGGATCTCCAGATCCCGCATTGCAATTTTGAAGCCTGAGCCAAATTCTGCGAAGTCACGGATAGCAGTCAAACGCTTTTCTGCAATCTCGGACAGGGAACGATCCGGGCGGTAGGTGAAATATGCGTACGCATGTCTGGTAGAACGTCCAACACGACCGCGGAGCTGATGCAGCTGGCTAAGACCAAAGCGGTCTGCGTTTTCAATAATTAGGGTGTTGGCATTGGGAATATCCAGACCGGTTTCAATGATGGTAGTGCATACAAGCACTTGGATATCACCGTCAGCCATGGATTGCATAACATCCGACAGGGCATCTTCGCCCATCTTGCCGTGAGCCACGGCAACCTGCAGACCGGGGATGCGTTTTACAAGTGCAGCAGCACATTGGTCAATAGTTTCTACCCGGTTGTGCAAATAGTAAACCTGCCCACCCCGTTCTACCTCTCTGCGGATCGCATCGTCAATAATTGCGGTACTGTGCTCTACTACATAGGTTTGAACAGGATATCGGTCAGAGGGAGGGATCTCAATGGTAGACATGTCTCGAATACCGGATAAGGCCATGTTTAATGTTCTGGGGATGGGGGTTGCAGACAGGGTCAGTACGTCTACGCCCTTAGAGATCTCTTTGAGCCGCTCTTTATGGCTCACGCCAAAGCGTTGCTCCTCGTCTACGATCAACAGACCCAGATCTTTATATTCCACACTCTTCTGTAGAAGCTTATGGGTGCCGATAATAATGTCGACAAGACCTGCTTTTAGATTTTGAATGGTGCGTTTTTGTTGTGTGGGTGTGCGGAAACGGCTTAAAACATCTATATTTACAGGGAAACCACGGAATCGGGAAACAGCGGTTTGATAATGCTGCTGGGCAAGGACTGTGGTAGGAACTAAGATGGCTACCTGTTTGCCGTCCATGACCGCTTTCATAACTGCACGCAAGGCAACCTCTGTCTTGCCGAAGCCTACATCACCGCACAATAAGCGATCCATAGGAATGGGGGATTCCATATCGTGCTTGATCTCGCGGATGCAGCGCAGCTGATCATCTGTTTCCGGGTAGGGGAAATTATCTTCAAACTCTTTTTGCCAAGGTGAATCCGCGGCAAAGGCATAGCCGCTTTGTCGCTTTCTGGCTGCGTATAGCTGGATCAGTTCGCCAGCCATGTCTTTGGCGGCCTTTCTGGCCTTTGTTTTTGTTTTTTGCCAAGCGTCTGAGCCGATTTTATTCAGCCGGACGTTACTGTCCTCACCGCCACCGCCGATATATTTGCTTACCATGTCCAATTGGGTTGCAGGTACAAATAGGGTGTCAGAGCCATGGTAGGCGATTTTGACATAGTCCTTAATTGCGTTATCAACCTTAATCTGTTCCATGGCAACGAAACGGCCAATGCCGTAATTTTCGTGTACCACCAGATCACCGGGAGAAAGATCAGTAAAAGCATTAAGCTTTTGCCGATTGGTTGCGCTTTTCTTTGCTCTCTTTTTGGGCGCAGACTTTGCAATCAACTGTCCCTCGGTTAAAACTGCCAGACGGGCATCAGGATATTCCATACCATAGGGCAGCGTACCTTCTGATAACAAAATTTGTCCCGGCTGGGGCATAGTTGTCAGAGGAATGCATAGAAATGCGGACAACCCCTTGTTGGAGAGCATTTCCTGCAGCAATTCAGCCCGACGGCGGGAGCCGCAAAGCACCAGACTGGAAAACTCCATTTTCTGGTAATGGGCAAGATCTGCAGCGGCAGTATCCAGACTGCCGCCATAGCTCGGCAGCTGTTTGCCGACTGTGGGTAGCAGATGCTTAGGTAGGCAACTATCCGGATAGGCGCTGCCGGAAAAAGCGTCCATATACACAACACATTTATTTGTAAGCGCCTGTGTAAAGTCCTCCCACTGCCAAACATAGTCGCAGAGTTCGCCTGCAACCAAACCGGCCTGAAGCAGGCTGTCCAGCTGCATGCCTACCTCTTCTGTGCGTGCTTTGGCGCTGCGATGCAGATTGTTCTGGTCGCAAAGGATCAGTGTTGCGTCTGAAGGGATATAGTCCATGGCAGAAGAGAACTCTTTATAAATTAAGGCCATGTAGCGGTCAGAGGCTGGGTTTTGCAGGTTATTTTCGTATTTGTTCAGATCTTTTTCAAGGGTTTTGATCAGTGCCTCATTAGGGGTTTTTCGCCGTTGCTGACGGCTGATCATTTGGCGCAAGTCAGCGCATAAACCCTCTATTCCGCCTTCGTGGAGTTTGGGCTGGGTTTCTCCGACGGGCAAGATCACAACGTGATCAACGTTTTCTGTCCTGCGCTGGGTATCGGTATCGAAATAACCCATGGTGTCCAGTTCATCCCCGAAGAACTCGGCGCGGATGGGCTGGTCAACGGCAGGGGAGTAGATATCCAGAATGCCACCGCGTACAGCGTACTGTCCGGGGCCTTCAACCATGGCGCAGCGGGTATAGCCGGCACCGCTAAGTTGCGCAAGAATGGTGTCTATGGGATAGGTGTTACCAATTTGCAAAGTAAATACTGCCCGTTGAAGCACATGGGGAGGCATTGTGCGTTGACTGAGGGCTTCCCAAGACATGATTTGCAGTCTGGTGTTGCCGTTTTTCAGATCATATAGCTGAC
>JAZRCU010000135.1:0-2817 GCA_045659965.1 Faecousia sp. | reverse complement strand
GCATGGAAATTGTAGGTTTTAAATCTCAATTTAGTATGATCGAAGGAGATAATTCCGGTCATTACTTCTTTGAAGCTCAGCGTGGAATTGGCAACAATCCGAGCACTAAGCTAGAGGGACTGAAAAAGAATAACTTGATCTGCACCCAGCTCCTTGGGCCGATCCTACCCAATAATCCCCCGCTGACACAGTATTTCCTGAAACTTATAGGTCATGACGGAGAACCTGCTTTTTTACAGGCTGCACAGGACGCATATTTGCAGCGTCTGTCTGAATTTCATGATCCAAAGGTAAACTTCTAACAAAAAAGCGGCTGCATTAAGCAGCCGCTTTTCTTATTTATTTAACAGTTTTTCCAATGCAGCAAGTTTCACACAAGTACAGAAAACATCCATAGCCTGTTTCAGTTCTTCCACAGGAGGCAGACTAGGAGCGATGCGAATGTTGCTATCCTCGGGATCTACACCATAAGGATAGGTAGCACCGGCAGGAGTCATTTCTACACCGGCCTGTTTGCAAAGCTCAAAGATCCGCTTTGCAGTACCGGGCATAGCATAAAAACTGACAAAATAGCCACCCTTTGGGCAATTCCAACGAGCAATTCCCAAAGACTTGATCTGTGCTTCCAGCTTATCTGCAACCACCTGGAACTTTGGCTGCAAAATTGCAGCATGGCGTTGCATTACCTCGATGGTATAGGCCTTGTTCTTCAAATACTTTACGTGCCGCAGCTGATTTACCTTGTCATAGGAGATCATCTGTACAGTAAACAGCTTATTAAAATAAGCAATATTTGCCTCAGATGTTGCCATGACAGACACGCCGCCGCCAGCTAAGGTGATCTTAGAGGTAGAGGCAAATTCATAAACCATATCGGGATTTCCGGCCTTCTCACACAGAGAAATGATATCCGGGAAAGGTACATACTCCCCTTCAAATTCATGGATGCAATATGCATTGTCCCACATAATTGCAAAATCAGGAGCAGCAGGCTTCAAATTTGCAAAGCGCTGTACTGTCTCAGCAGAATAGATAATGCCATCCGGATTAGAATATTTCGGTACACACCAGATACCCTTTACCTGAGGATCCTTAACCAATTCCTCCACAACATCCATATCAGGACCCTGTGCAGTCATAGGAACTGTAATTAACTCCGCACCAAAGAATTCTGTGATCTTAAAATGCCGATCATAACCAGGTGCAGGACAAAGGAACTTCACCTTTTCTTCCTTGTACCAAGGGCGCTGACTATGTAACAGGCCATGACTATATGCGCGGGCAATTACATCAAACATAAAATTCAGGCTGGATGTTCCACCTAAGAAAACTTGTTCCGGTTTACACTCCAAGACATCCGCCCAATATTCCTTCGCACATTTCAGGCCGGACAATTCACCGTAGTTACGGGTATCCACACCGTCTACAATGCAATCCTCTCCGGTCTTGATCACCTGCATAATGTCGCTGACAACATCCAATTGAAGCTTAGAAGGCTTACCGCGAGCCATATTCAACTTCAGATTTTGCGACAGACAAGCCTCATATTGGGATTTTACTATATCGTATTCTGCTGATAACTCTGCAGAAGATAATTGTGTATACTCCATCTTTAAACCCTTCTTTCATCATAATTATTACTCATTATACAGACAAATTTTCAAAATTACAACACCAATTTCTAATAACGGAAACTTGCATAAAACTCTCATATACAATCTTATGGTTTTTATCCATTATAATACTTGCATTTTTTTACATTATCGCATAAAATTATAGTATCTATGCTTGGAAAATCGGAAAGGATATATGATCATGACCAATCCTATTTGTGTTCCCGAGATCTTCGGTAGCGACGTCTTTAATGAATCCACTATGAAGGCCCGCTTGACTCCGGAAATTTACAACGCTTGGAAGAATTGTATACATAACAGCTGCTCCTTGCCTTTAGATGTTGCCAATGCTATTGCAGAGGCCATGAAGGATTGGGCGATTGAACGGGGTGCAACGCACTACACCCACTGGTTCCAGCCTATGACCGGCATCACCGCAGAAAAGCATGACTCCTTTATTACCCCCGCTGGCGAAGGCAAGGTAATCATGGATTTCTCAGGTAAGGAACTGGTTCGGGGCGAACCCGATGCATCCTCCTTCCCCTCCGGTGGTCTGCGTGCCACCTTCGAAGCCAGAGGTTATACCGCTTGGGACCCCACCTCCTTTGCATTTGTAAAAGATGGCAGCCTGTATATCCCCACCTGTTTCTTCTCCTATACCGGCGAAGCTTTGGATAAGAAAACTCCCTTGCTGCGTTCTATTGACGACGTATCCAGAGAGGCTGTGCGGATCCTTCGCTTGTTTGGTGATAAGGACACAAACAAAGTGCAGGTGTCTGTTGGTGCTGAACAGGAATATTTCCTGATCCCCCGTTCTATTTACGCACAGCGTGAGGATCTGCGCCTTACCGGCAGAACATTA
The DNA here is from genome assembly GCA_045659965.1 of Faecousia sp. Classification (GTDB taxonomy): domain Bacteria; phylum Bacillota; class Clostridia; order Oscillospirales; family Oscillospiraceae; genus Faecousia. Next base: position 342 of record JAZRCU010000135.1, on the reverse strand, counting down.
TTCGGTGCGCAGCCTCCTAAGGGTCAGGAACTGGACGACCATTATTTTGGCACGATCCGCACCCGGGTTTCCCGCTTCATGAAGGATCTGGATGAGCAGCTGTGGCGTTTAGGTGTGCTTTCTAAGACAAAGCATAACGAGGGTGCTCCCTGTCAGCATGAGCTTGCTCCCATCTTCTCTGATGCCAGCAGTGCTTGTGATGCCAACCAGCTGGTTATGATGGTAATGAAAAAGTGCGCAGCAAAGCATGATCTGGTTTGCTTGCTTCACGAAAAGCCCTTTGACGGTGTCAACGGCTCCGGTAAAAGTCGGAGGCCAAGCGGTCTTAGGAAGACAATCCAG
>JAZRCU010000134.1:0-13336 GCA_045659965.1 Faecousia sp. | reverse complement strand
TAGGGGTATTGACTGCTCGTATATCAAAGCTTTCTGTTAAGGAAAGAAAAATGATCGAAATGTTGATTGACTATTGTTTAATAGAAAATCAATTTCAGGAGAAGTGTTAATGCTGCACCAGAAGAAAAACTACCATATTTTTTGAGCATAATTTGACCGCCGGTAGGTGCTACCGGCGGTCTTTTTTTGTGGAAAGGTTGAGAATAGGGGCGGTTTATGTTATAATGCCACTAATACAATACATGAAATTGGAGGGTGTGTTATGAATACTACCGAAAAGATTTTAGCAGCGGCGGAGTTTATTCGCTCCCGGGTGGGTATGCGGCCTACAGTAGGCCTTGTTTTGGGCAGCGGCCTTGGAGATTACACTGACACCTTGGAGGATGTGACTCGCATTCCCTATTCTGAAATTCCTAACTTTCCTGTGCCTACCATTGCCGGTCATGCAGGCGCTTTGGTCTTTGGCAGAAAAAATGGCAAGGAAGTGGTGGTGATGCAAGGACGCATCCACTACTATGAGGGTCTGCCCCAGCAGGAGATCACGCTGCCGATTCGGGTGCTGGCTGCCTTGGGCATCAAAACTGTGGTGCTGACCAATGCTTGCGGCGGTGTGAATTTGAACTTTGCCCCCGGTGATCTGATGCTGATTTCTGACCATATCAATTTCTCCGGCGCCAATCCCTTGATCGGACAAAACTTGGATACCTTCGGTCCGCGTTTCCCGGATATGTCTGATTTGTACACCGCATCTTTAAGAGCGGCCATCCGCCAGAAGGTGGAGGAGGCTGGAATTCCTATGCAGGAAGGCGTATACGCCATGTACTCCGGCCCCAACTATGAAACCCCGGCAGAGATCAGAATGTTCCGCACTTTGGGCGCAGATGCCGTGGGCATGTCCACAGTACCCGAGGCTTTGGTGGCCGGTCATTGCGGCATTCAGGTGGTGGGTATCAGTTGCATCACCAATATGGCAGCTGGCGTATTGCCGGTGAAGCTGAGTCATGCCGAGGTAACAGAAACGGCAAACAAGGTCAGCGCCAAATTCCGCAAGGTTGTGGATATTGTTCTGACTGTGGTGTAAAAGGGGATTGCGGGTAGGAATATGCCTTGCAATTTTAAAGAGTTTTTACTATAATAAGGACGAAAAAATATAGAAAGAGGAGTTTACTTATGTCTACAACTGTAACAAAAACTGCCAATCCCGGCCCTCTGGGTCTGCTTGGCTTTGGTATGACCACTGTGCTGCTGAATCTGCATAATGCAGGCCTGCTGCCGTTGTCTATCGTCATCGTTGCCATGGGCGTGGCTCTGGGTGGTCTGGCACAGATCATTGCCGGTATCCGGGAGCTGAAGCAGGGCAACACCTTTGCCGGTACTGCCTTCACTGCTTACGGCCTGTTCTGGTGGAGCTTGGTGCTGATCTGGGTCAATCCCTTTGCCGGCGCCGGCATTGAAGCTGCCAGCAAGGTGGCCATGGGCTACTATCTGCTGCTGTGGGGCATTTTCACCGGCTTTATGTTTGTTGGCACATTGAAGCACAACCGGGCTACCCAAGTTGTATTTGGCAGCTTGACCATTCTGTTTATGCTGCTGGCTTTGGGTGATTTCGTGGGCAACCACACCATCACCATGATCGCCGGTTTTGAAGGTATTTTCTGCGGCCTGTCTGCTATTTACAGCGCAGTGGCACAGATCGTAAACGGCGAGTACGGCAAGTCCGTTCTGCCCTTGGGCTAAGAGGTGATCCTATGACAAAACGTATTATTTCTTTCCTGTTGGCTGCTGTGCTGGCGCTGAGCTTGTTTGCAGGATGCAGCAGCAACAAAGCCTTGACCCCGGAGCAGGCCCAGAAGCTGGTGCTGAAGGACTTGGGTGTGAAGGAAGCCGATAGCTTGGACTATCATGTAACTACTGTAGACGGCAAGGTCTGCTATGCGATCTTTGTTTCTGCGGAGGATCACCATTGGCAGTACACCGTGGTAGGTGCCACCGGCGAGATTTTGGATAAGGTTGAAAACGAGCAAGGCCATAACCACTAAATAGCGAAGGAGAACTGATTTTCGATCAGTTCTCTTTTTTGCTTGCTTGACAAAAGAAAGGGCAAAAGATATCATATTTTCAGTACGTAACAAAGGAGGCGCGCCTATGAGCCGGGACAGAAGAATAAAATGGCATATGCTGCCGGTGATTTTGGCTTTGGCATGGCCTACGATGTTAGAGCAGCTGATGCAAACAGCGGTGCAGTATATTGACACGGCCATGGTGGCGGTGCTTGGCACACAGGCTACTGCTGCAGTGGGCGCCACCAGCACAGTCAACTGGCTGGTAGGCAGCACCGTGTCTGCTTTGGCAGTCGGCTTTCTGGCGGTGATCTCCCGGTCCTATGGCGCGGAAGATTTCCAGCGGACGAAAAAAGCCTCTGCCCAGGCGGTGCTGGGGGTGTTGGCGCTGGGTAGCTTGTTTACCTTGCTGACTTTGGGTCTGAGCGGTCAAGTGCCTGTGTGGATGCAGGTAGAAGATGGCTTGCAGGCGTTGGCTGCCCGGTATTTCTTTATCTTATATCTGCCTATGCTGCCCCGGACGGCCACCATTATTTTTGGCACGGTGCTGCGGTCTGTAGGAGACACCAAAACCCCTATGGTAGTGGGCGTGCTGGTAAATCTTTGCAATGTGATTTTAAATTTCTTTTTCATTTATCCCACTCGGCTGGTGCAGCTTTGGGGGATGGAACTTTGGTTGCCCGGCTGCGGCTGGGGGGTAGAAGGCGCAGCGGTTGCCAGCGCCGTTGCCTTTACCTTAGGCGGTATCTGCATTACGGTGGTATACTGGCGTCATAAGGTGGTTTCCCCCAGAGGGCAGAGCTTCCGCCCCGATGGAACGATCTTAAAGCCCTGTCTGAAGATCGCGCTGCCGAATATGCTTCAGCGGTTTGGCACGTCTTTAGGCTATGTGGTGTTTGCATCCATGATCAATGCCTTAGGTGAGGTGGCCATTGCTGCTCACACCATTGCAAACACAGTAGAGTCTGCTTTCTATATCCCCGGCTACGGTATGCAGCAGGCGGCTGCCACCCTGACCGGTCAGGCCTATGGCGCAAAAGATCGGCAGAAGATGAAAGATGTGGCGGCTATGTTCCTACCATTGGAAGTGGTGCTGATGGTGCTCTCCGGAGGTCTGCTCTTTGCAGTTGCGCCTTGGATGATGGGGCTGTTTTCTAAAAACCCGGAGGTGATCGCCCAAGGTGCGCTGGTATTGCGGATGGTGGCGGTGACAGAGCCTTTCTATGGGGTCACCATTATTATCCAAGGCTTTATGCAGGGTGTTGGAGATACCAAGACCGCCTTTATCTACGATGTGTTCGGTATGTGGGCGGTGCGGATCGTGGGTACGTTTCTCTGCACCCGGCTGCTGGAGTTGGGCTTCGTGTCTGCTTGGGGCTGTATGATTTTGCATAATATGCTCCTGTTTGTGCTGTTTTTGCGGTATTACCGCAAGGGGCGCTGGAATCCTCTGGAAAAGAAAGTTATGTAAACCGGAAGAACTTTCCGCTTTTGTTTCAAAACAAAGTATGCTAACATATGTGTGGAGGCGATTAGATGGAAAATAGTCAATTTTCCGCTTTGGTAGTAAAGGCAGAAAAGGAAATGGATGTGTATTGTCCTATCTGCCATAAAATTTTACATGTTTTGCCCGGACAACCGATCCCCCGGTGCTGCGGCAAAGTTATGGAGCCTATGGAATAAATAAAAAATCCTGCAACATATGTTGCAGGATTTTTTGTTGCTTACACAGTGCCTTGGCTGAGCATTGCGTTGGCTACCTTCAAGAAGCCGGCAATGTTTGCACCGGCAACATAGTTGCCTTCCATACCGTACTGCTTGGCAGCATCGTCTAAGTTGTGGAAGATGTTGATCATGATGCCCTTGAGCATGTTGTCAACCTCTTCAAAGGTCCAGCTCCGGCGCTCGGAGTTCTGGCTCATTTCCAGACCGGAAACAGCAACACCGCCGGCGTTGCAGGCCTTGCCGGGGCAGAAGAGCACGCCGTTATGCTGCAGGTACTTGGTAGCCTCCAGAGAGGTGGGCATGTTAGCACCCTCGCAGACGGCCAGACAGCCGTTGGCAACCAGAGCCTTGGCATCGTCGATCAGCAGTTCGTTCTGGGTAGCACAGGGCAGCGCGATGTCGCACTTGCAGGTCCATACGCCCTTGCCTTCATGGTACTGGGCGTTGGGGCGAGCCTTGGCATACTCGGTCAGTCTTGCCCGGCGAACTTCCTTCACATCCTTCAAAAGGGCTACATCAATGCCATCGGGATCGTAGATCCAACCGGTGGAGTCAGAACAGGTTACAGGCTTTGCGCCCAGAGTCAATGCCTTTTCGATGGCATAGATGGCCACGTTACCTGCACCGGAAACGGCAACAGTTTTGCCTGCCAAATCGTGGCCGTTGCACTTGAGCAGCTCGTCGGTCAAGTACAGAAGGCCATAGCCGGTAGCTTCCTTACGACCCAGAGAGCCGCCGTAGCTCAGGCCCTTGCCGGTGAGGATGCCGCCCTTGTATGCGCCGCGGATGCGACGGTACTGACCGAACATGTAGCCGATCTCCCGTGCGCCTACGCCGATATCACCGGCAGGAACGTCCTCGTCAGCGCCGATGTAGCGGTAAAGCTCAGTCATAAAGCTCTGGCAGAAACGCATGATCTCCCGATCGGACTTGCCCTTGGGGTCAAAGTCAGAGCCGCCCTTAGCACCGCCCATAGGCAGACCGGTGAGGGAGTTCTTAAAGGTCTGCTCAAAGGCAAGGAACTTCATAACGCTTAAGTTAACGGTGGGGTGCAGACGCAGACCGCCCTTGTAAGGGCCGATGGCGCCGTTAAACTGCACACGGTAGCCCCGGTTGACCTGTACCTGACCCTTGTCGTCTACCCAAGGAATGGTAAAGGTGAAGTTACGCTCGGGCATGGTCATACGCTCTAACAGAGCATCCCGGCGATATTCTTCTTCGTGGGCCTCTACAACGGGGCGCAGGGACTGGAGCACCTCTACAACCGCCTGATTAAATTCCGGCTGGCTGGGGTTTTGCAGGGCAACACGCTCCATAATTTCATCTACATAACTCATTTTCTTACCTCCTAAAAAACAATTGCCCCTATTCTAGCAGATTCCCAAGGAACATGCAATAGATTTTTGCGAATAAATGCAAGAAAAAACAAAAATAATTTCAAAAAATGGGGCGAAAATTGCAAAATAAAGACAAGAGGTTCAAAACATGACGGAAATGAATTGATTTCTTGCAAAATAGAATTAGTGGGTATAAGAGGTTGCGGATGGGACTTTACTTTTTTTGCAAAAGACTGTAAAATAGGGAAAAAGGAGTGATGATATGAAAAAGTGGATGTACAATGTGCTTATCGCCATTTTTTCTCTTGTATTTGTAGTAAGCCTTGGCGTGCTGGCTAAATATTATTATGATGCCTATACGCAGGCGAACCGATATGATGACTTGTCGGAGCTGATGGAACAAGATGGGGAAGTGACCCGGCCTACTGTCAGCGAACAGATGGAAAAACTCCCTGAGAACGATCAGGAGGATACTTCTTCTCTGACGCAGGTTGTAAATCCGGAAACGGGCGAAACGGTATCTTTGCTTCCGCAGTTTAAGGAACTGTATCTGATGAATCAGGATATCGTGGGATGGATCAAGATCCCAGGAACAGATATTGATTATCCGGTCATGCAGAATTTAAAGACTACGGACTATTATCTGAAGCGGAATTTTGATAAGGAAAAAAGCGCCCGGGGCTGTATTTATGTACGGGAGCTTTGTAATGTGTTTACCCCTTCGGATAATCTGACCATTTACGGCCACCGGATGCGTGACCGCTCCATGTTTGCCCAGCTGGATCTGTATTTGAAGCAGAGCTTTTGGGAGGAAAATCCTTATATCTACTTTGATACCATTAAGGAAATGCACACCTATAAGATCATTGCGGTGTTTAAGACCTCCGGTACTGTGGGACAGGGCTTTGCCTACCATGAATTTGTAGAGGCCAAAACAGAGGCGGAGTTTGATAGCTTTATAGGTACAGTAAAAGATCTTTCCTTGTATGATACAGGCTTGACTGCGGAGTATGGTGACAAGCTGATCAGCTTATCCACCTGCGAATATTCTATTAATAATGGCCGTTTGGTGGTTGTTGCCAAACGGGTAGCATAAATAACAAAAAGATCCGAAGATTATCTTCGGATCTTTTTTGCTATTTAATGGGGCTCAGTGTTTTTTGCAATTCCCTCTTGCAAGTAGTACTCAGAGCCGTCAGGAAATGCTATCCAGCCGTTATGCAAGCAGCCGTTTTCTGTGAAATAGCGTGTTTGCATGTCGATATCCTGCCAGCCGGTGGCCAGAGCGCCATCTTCAAAGGCATAATACTGAATGCCTAAGTAGGTAAACCAGCCTTGCTTGGGCATGCCGTTCTCATAAACATACCAGCGGCTACCGCGCCACACAAAGCCATTTGCCTGTTCGGCAACCATGCGGCCTTTGTTGGTAATGCCGTTAAACTTGCCGATTTGCAGGATGTTTTGATACAGGCAGGACTCCTGTGTGATCACATCCAACGCAGAACCTTGATAAGTGACAAACCGGGAGGTGGCATACAAGCTCAGTTGGTATGTGCCTTTTTCCAGCGTATCCAGCTCCAGCTCCAGCAAAGACAGGTCTGCGCAGGTGCGGTTGCTTTTCATGGTGATCTGACGTACCACGTTGCCCTTGGTATCGGTGAGCTTTGCGGTGATATCCCCTAACTCACCCCGGGCCGCAGTTACTTGTCCCGATAGGCTTAGGTTTCTGTTTTGCGGGATGCCTACGGGAATGCTGTATTCTTGCAGCGTCAGATTTTCGGAGTTTGCCTGTACAAATACAGTGGCATTGGCCATTACATAGCCAATTTGTCCGTCTTCTTCCACCTGATAATAGATTTCGTCCAGATCGTTTTGGTATACGCCTAAAACATGGAGCAGTTCACCGGATTGCAGATCCCGGATCCGCTGGCAGTCATTGTCGTTTAAAAGGCAAGGTTGGCTGCGCAGAGCGCTGGCAAACCGGGTACGGACAAAAATATCGGTTTCGTAGCTTTGGCAGCTGTCAGCATAGACACCGTTGCCGAAATAGATCACACCCTCCAAGGTTGTCCAGGAAGAAAAGTAGGTGTCCAGCTCCTCGATGGAGCACATGATCACATTGCCCTCTTCACCGGCCAGAGAGGTGTAGAAGCTTTCAATCAAATATACAGTACCGTCAATAATGGCATTGATCACACAGGCATGGCCGAACTGTCCGCCGGCTTCTGTGTCGGTCCACTCAAAGCCTACAAGAATGTTATAAGCGTCACGAGTGCCATAGCGGGTGATGGCGTTCAGGGCTTCTGCTAAGGTATAGGTATCTGCAGGGTAAGCGATGGGATAGTAGCCGCCAGAGGTTTGAATTTTCTGGGAGTAGACATCATACTGCTTGTTACCGTCGTAAGGCTCTACACTTTTGTTGATGCCCATATGATATAGCTGATGACCGACCATTGTTCCGCAAAAACCATGGAAGGCCTCTTTTTCAGCGGTGGAAAGACTGCTGGTATATACACGTTTTGTTTCAGCAATGATGTTGTCGATCTTTGCGTTAGACTCTGTGGCCCGAATCGTATTGGGCAGCAGACCGAAGATTAGGCAAAGGCAGACAGCAAGACTCAGAAGCTTTCGCAAAAACGGCACATCCTTTCGTAAAAAAATTAGACGCTCAACAGATCCAATATAACATAAAATTTTGTAAAAAGCAACATAAATTGGTAAATAGCTAGCCTATGCAGAACATTTTATTTATTTTTATGTTGTGTAGGGGTCTTGCCGAAACGCTTTGTAAAGGCGGTGCGGAAATATTTTACATCGGTAAAACCGCACTGCCGAGCAGTCTGCTCCACGCTATAGTAGCCGGAGCGCAGCAGGTTTTCTGCATGGTTAAACCGTAGCCGGAGAATATCCTGCAAAGGAGAGATGCCAAAATGCTGCCGGTAGACTTGGCGGAAATAGACCTCGCTGACAAAGCAGGCTTTGGCTGCCTGGGCAACAGTAAGCTTTGGGTCCCGGAACTGCTGACGGATCATCTGCGCTCCGGCTTCAATCACCGCCGGCACAGTCTGCACCGGTTCTTTGGCGTGCTGCAATTGGTCGAAAATATTGTAAAGCTCCTGCATGGAGCGGTTATAATCACCAGCTTCCCATGCTTTCAAAAGGTTTTGAAATAGAGGCTCTAAGTCCTGGCAATCCGGCAGTACTGCATAGTTGCCATCGGGTTGGCCGAAGGGCTGCAGATGGACGATAATCAGCTCCTCGGGTCCGTCGCTTTTGTTTCGAAAAGCCACCTCTTTTGGCAGGTAAACCACGCTGCCAGATCCGGCATATAGGTCATTTTCGCCAAAGGAAAATGTGTTGCAACCGGAAATTCGGTAGGCAAATCCAATAAAATCCCGGGCTTTTGTCTGGACATTCCGAGGGGCCCGGTGGACATGATAAACGCCTAATATTTTGTAGGCGCAATTTCGATCGTTGTAGAACATAACATCACCTTATTCCATTATAGTGACTTTGTTTCGGAAATCAACCCTTTTCTGTCGGTTTTTTAGTTTACAATCGGTGCAGATGGTATTACTATGAAAGAAAAACTTAAAAGAAGGTGGCAGTTATGATTGATTTAGAAAATTCTTGCATGCGAAAAATCAAAAGAGCCAACACCGACTGGTGGATCAACGAGAAGGCGGTTGTGGGCGATAACGGCAAAACTTATATCGGTTATGTGACCGATGTGGGTGAAGTTCACGTCAAAGAGCTGGATGCTAAGTGTTCCAAGGCCGTCAGCCGTGATGTGTGCGTGCGTCGGCTCAATAACGACTATGCCGATGAGCATAATGGCCCGGCAATTTGCGTACTGCGCTCCGGTCACATTATCGTAGCGTACACCGGTCACGGCAGAAAGCAGCATGCTTTATACTACCGTATCACCCAAAAGCCCTATGATATTACAACATTCGGCCCGGAGCAGATCCTGGATTACGAGGGTGGCACAACCTATGCCCAGATCTTTGAAAACTGCGTAACCAACGAAGTGTGGCTGTTCTGCCGTGTGGCCCGTGTCAACTGGCAGTTCCGTTACTCCAAGGATGGCGGCCATACCTGGAGTGAACCTAAGACCTACCTGCACTCTGATGACGGCGGATTGTTCTACTGCAATATTCGCAAGCAGCATCTGCAGGGCAATAATGGACAGAATGAGCAGTTCTTCTTTGCAGTCTACGGTCACCCCCGGATCTCTAAGGATCATACCATCCGCAGCGGCATTTTTGCATCTGACGGTCAGGTTCTGATGACTGACGGCACTCCCACCGATATGAATCTGTATCAAAATGACGGCAAGATGCTCTGCTTGGAGAAGATGGATACTGTGTACGCTTCTCCCGAGGGCACTACTGTACGTTTGCTGGATGTGGCGCCCACCCTGCCTTTGCGGGTAGGCTTTGCGCCCTTTGTGCTGGATAAAGAGGATGCTCCCGATCCTTCTAAGCCCACTTATTACTCTGCTACCTTCCGGGATGGCAAGTGGGATATTTCCGAACCCATTTGTACCGCCGGGGAATTCTTGGCAAAGGATCTGCTGGACGGCTCTCAGACTTATATTGGCGGTCTGGCATATTACTATGGCGTTGGCGAGGCTGGCCTGCGTACCTATAAGGACAATCCTAACCACGATCCTGCTACCAGCACCAACCGTATCTACATTGCCCGGTTTGACGGCAAGGATCGGGTGCTGGAAAGCTACCTGTCCACCGATCGTGGCAGAAGCTACAAATTAGAGCAGGAGCTGCGCCGGATCCCCGGTGAAAAGGATATTAAGATCTGGCGTCCCATCGTACCCATCTATGCCCAGGACAACATGCCGCTTTATTGGCACGAGGGTCTGTATACTGCCCACAGCGGCGGCTGGCATTGTGATGCGGTCATGTATGTGGAATACGACGATTAAGAGGTTAAGAAAATGAAGAAAACATCAGTAGTTTTGGTAGGCATCAACGGCTATGGCGTAAAGATCGCTAAGGATGTCTTTGCCAACATGGATAAATATGATATCACAGTGGCCGGTGTGGTGGTGCGTAACATTGAAACGGCTACCCTCCGGGATGAGGTGCTGGCACGGAAGATCCCTTACTATAGCACCTTGGAGGCATTCTATCAGGATAATAAGGCGGATCTGGCCATTATCTGCACACCCATCTCCTGCCATTTGGAGCATGCCTCTATCGCCATGCGCAACGGCAGCGATGTGCTTTGCGAGAAGCCTACAGCTGCTACCATGACCCAATCTGCCCAGATGGAAGCGGTGGCAAAGGAGACCGGTAAGAACTTGAACATCGCCTTCCAGCTTTCCTATGTACCCGCTGTGTGGGCGCTGAAGCAGGATATTATGGATGGTGTTTTGGGTGCGCCCAAGCAGTTCTCCAGCCTGATCTGCTGGCCTCGTAACAGCGCTTATTATGCCCGTACTTGGTGTGCAAAGATCAAGTGGAATGGCGAGTATGTTCTCGATAGCATCGCCATGAATGCCTGTGCCCATTATCTGCATCTTCTGTATTTCCTGTTAGGTGATACCATGGATGCAGCAGCCCAGCCGGAAAGTCTGGAAGCGCTGCTTTGCCGGGCCAATGATATTGAGACCTTTGACACCGCTATGCTGAAGGTGCAGGCCAAGGGCGTACAGCTGCACTTCTTGGCTACCCACACCAGCCGGAAGAAGGTAGAGCCCCGGATGCGTTTCGAATTTGAAAACGCAGTGGTTGAGATGAACGAGCGGGAAGGCGACGGCTACATCCGTGCGATCTTCAACGATGGCACGGTGAAGGAGTACGGCGTGATCCAGCCTGCTTACTATAATAAGATCCCTTATTGCTGCCGCGTGGCAGAGGGCAAGGAAAAGCCGGTTTGCACCCCGGCAACTGCCAGCGCCCACTTAAAGACCATCAACGCCATCACCGAGCTGGTGAGCGTACATACTGTGCAGGATACCGTTACAGAGGACGAAGTGGTGATCGTAGAAGGAATGGATACCTTGCTGGAGGAGGCTTTCCAGTCTGGCAAGATGCCTTGGGAGCTGACTGATCGTTTCGGCATGCCCACCCATGTGGAACTTACAGATTATCAGTGGGGTGACAGATTATGAAAATTGCAATTATCGGCGGCTCCGGACATTTCCGGTACGTACTGGATGAATTAAAAAACCACACCCTGTTGGGCATTGCCCCCGGTGTGGTAGGTGAGGATCTGGAAAAACTGCAGGAAGGTCTGGCAGCGAAAAATATCGAAGCAAAGGTCTTTGATGATTGGAAGAAGCTGGTCAAGGATGCAGATGTGGCAGTTGTCAACACCCGTCCTGACAAAAACGCCATCGTTTCTGCTTACTGCTTGGAGCGTAACATTCACGTATTTTCCGAGAAGCCTTTGGCGGTGGATATGAAGCAGCTGAAGATGCTGGGCAAGGTGGCAGAAAAGAGCAAGGCTATGATCTGCGCTATGTTTGGCATCCGCTACAGCGGCTGGTATCAGCTTATTAAGGAAGAGCTGAAAAACATCGGCACTATTCGCCTGATCAATGCCCACAAGTCTTATAAGCTGGGCAAGCGTCCGGAGTTTTACGATCATAAGGAGACCTTCAGCGGTATCATTCCTTGGGTTTCCATCCATGCTTTGGACTGGATCTTGGATCTGACCGGTGCAAAGGTTACCTCCATCAGCGCCGCCAACAATGCAGAGTATAATTTCGGTCATGGCGATCTGGAAATGACCAGCTTGTGCATGCTTCAGCTGGAAGGTGGCGTTTTGGCTTCTGTGACTGCGGACTTCCTCCGTCCGGAAGGCGCACCTACCAAGAACGATGACCGGATCCGTATTGTAGGCACAAAGGGCATGCTGGAATATGCAGCCGATGTGCTGACCAAGACCGATCTGGAAGGCCAGAGCCAGCTGACAATCGGCAAGGATCAGGATGTATTTGAACTGTTCCTGCGCCGGATCGGCGGCGAAGATGTGGGCGTAACACCTCAGGAGAGCTTCTATGCCACAGAGCTGGCTTTGAATTTGCAGGCTATGGCTTGTGAATGATCCATAAATCTTAAATTTAAGGATGTGTAACAATGAACCGTAAAGTATATACAGATGCTTCTGAATTTTTTGCTCAGGCAAATGAATTGGGCCTGCAGATCCCTTATGCCGAAGATACCAGCGTTTTAGGCAAGTCCGCCCAGATCAAGGGTAAGACCATCCATAACCGTTTGGCCTGTCAGGCAATGGAAGGTTGCGACGGTACTGCTGATGGCCGTCCCGACGAGCTGACCATCCGCCGATATGATCGGTTTGCTAAGGGTGGCGCGGGTATTATCTGGTTTGAAGCCACTGCTGTGATGGAAGAGGGTAGAGCCAATCCCCGGCAGCTGTACATTACCGAAGAGAATGTAGATAGCTTTGCAAGAGAGGTTGAGCGAATCAAGGAAACTGCCATGAAGGAAAATGGCTATGCTCCGCTGGTTATCATGCAGGCTACCCACTCCGGCCGCTACAGTAAGCCCCAGGGTGTTCCTGCACCTCTGATCGCTTATAACAATCCCATCTTTGAAAAGGATGCCCCCATTGATCCTAGCCGCATCGTTACGGATGACTATTTGGATCAGGTGGGTCAGGCACTGGTCAATGGTGCGAAGCTGGCGGAAAAGGCTGGTTTTGATGGCGTAGATATTAAGGCTTGCCACCGTTACTTAAATTGTGAGCTTCTGTCTGCTTTTACCCGTGAGGGTCGCTATGGCGGCAGCTACGAGAACCGCACCAGACTGCTCCGGGAAAGTATCCAGGGCGCTATGCAGGTATGTAGCAGCGACTTTATCGTTTCCTCCCGTATGAATGTGTATGACGGCTTTGCGTATCCCTATGGCTTTGGTGTATCCCCCAATGGCGGTCTGGACTTTGATCCCACAGAGCCTGTCCGGCTGCTGAAGGATTTGGCTGGCTACGGCGTGGAGCTTTTGAATATCACTATGGGTAACCCCTACTTTAACCCCCATGTCAACCGTCCCTTTGTGATGGGTGCTTATGAGGCGCAGGAGCATTCGCTAACCGGTGTGGAGCGGATGCTGGGCGGTATTGCAAAGCTGAAGAAGGAAGTGCCTGAGATGATGCTGATCAGCTCTGCTATGTCCTATCTTGGCAAGGTAGCCCCCAATGTGGCAGCTGGCTATATTGAAAATGGCG